>CAZNEU010000167.1:0-16601 GCA_964571915.1 uncultured Phycisphaeraceae bacterium | reverse complement strand
GGCTGTGGGTCTTGGTGGACATGCGGGGGGAGGGTAGGGAATGGCACAACCGCTCGAAAGAAGACATTGGACTCAGAGGCGCAGAGACGCGGAGAGCCGAGGAATCGGCTCGCCAAAGACGCGGTGCGGCACCAACTCTTGAACCCTCAGCGTCTCTGCGCCTCTGCGTCCAATGTCCGGATGGACCGTCACTTCCGGCGGCGTGCCGGTCCGGAACGCACGGGCTCATCAAACATCGCCGCCGCATCGGCATCCGTCACTTCCACCAGCGGCCCGCCGCGGGCCTTGCCGGTGGAATCGCGCACGCGGGCCAGTTGGCCGTCCTGCGTCTCGATCACCTCGTCCTGCCGGCGGGCCCGGATGATGAGTTTGATCGGTACCTCGGCGAAGGGAAGTTCCTCGCGGAAGCGGTTCATCAGGAAACGCTGGTAGTTGGCCGTGAACAGTTGCGGCTTGTTCACCACGCACACGATGGTGGGCGGGGCCACCGTCACCTGCGACACAAACAGCACCTTGGCGAAGGTGCCCAGTTTGCTGCTGGGCCCCTGCGTGCGGATGATCTCGCGCAGCAGGCGGTTGAGTTTGCCCGTGGTCACGCGCGTGCGGCTCTGGGCGAAGAGCTCAAACGCCAGGTCGATGGTCTCGCGGATGTTGGTGCCCTCTTTGGCCGAGATGAGCGCGACGGGGGCGAAATCCAGCCCGTTGAGTTCCTTGCGCAGGTACTCCTCGTAGGCCTCGGCCGTCACCTTGGGCACGCGCCCCTTCTTGTCGGGCTTCACCCACGCCTGCGGGCGGCCCACGGCCAGGTCCCACTTGTTCACCACGATCACCGCGGGCTTGAACTGCTTGGCGATGAGGCTGCCCAGGTGCTGATCGACCTGGCTCACCGGCTCGGTCGCGTCGATGAGCAGGGCGCACACATCCGCCCGCTCCACGGCCCGCTGGCAGCGGTCGAAGGCCCACCACTCAATCCGGTCCTGAAAACTCTTCTTCTTGCGCAGGCCCGCCGTGTCGATGGCGAGCATGGAGCGCCCGTCGATCTCGAACCGCACATCCACCGCGTCGCGCGTGGTGCCGGGAATCTCGCTCACAATCACCCGCTCTTCGCCCGCCAGAGCGTTCACCAGCGTGCTCTTGCCCGCGTTGCGCTTGCCCACAATCGCCAGCAGCATCTCCGGGAAGTCCGGCTTCTGGGCGGCCTTGGGCTTCCTGAGTTTGCGGCAGCGCTCGTACAGGGCCTCGACAAAGTCGCGGCGCTTGTAGTTGTTGTGAGCGCCCACGAGAATGGGCTCGCCGAAGCCGAGTGCCGCGGCTTCCAGGGCGTGGCTCTCCCACTTGGGCCCGTCGCACTTGTTGGCGACGACGATGACCTTGGCGCCGGACCCGCCCCGAGGTGCGGCCGCGGCCTTGCCGTTCTCGGTGCCTTCGCTGGCTTGTGCCTTCGTGCCTTTTTTCTTCGTGCCTGCGTGCCTGCGTGCCTTCTTCCGCTCGCCCAGGCCGCCCTCGCGCAGGAGTTTGGCCACCTCCCAATCCTGGGCCGTGAGGCCCGCCTGTGAGTCGATCACGAAGAGAACAAGGTCGGCCCGATCGACCGCCCGCCCGATCTGCCCCTCGATATCCGCCGTGAGCGCGGCAAGGTCGTTGCCCGCATCATCGATGCGGCGGCCCTCGACGGTGTAGACGCCGTAGCCGCCGGTGTCCGTGAGTTCCGCATCAATGGGCGGCTTGGCGGTGTCGGGTCCTTCGAGGTGGATGACAGTGGAGACACGGTCGCGCGTGGTGCCGGGCGTGTCGTCAACGATGGACACCTTGCGCGCGGCCAGCATGTTGAGCAGCGAACTCTTACCCACGTTGGGGCGGCCGACGATAGCGATGAGGGGGAGGGACATGGAGAGGGTGAGGATATGCGGACGGGCCGGAGGCCCCCACGGCTGTACCCGAATCGCCCCGACATTCCGCCATACGCTTGCCCCTATGAGCCGCGCACGACCCGCCGTCGCCTGGATGACCACCCCCCTGCTCGCTCTGGCGCTGGCCAGCCTCGGCGGCTGCCTGGGTTACAACAACATCGAGCCCATCGAAGGGGCGAGCGGGTTTGTGGACCCCAACTCACCGCCGGTGCCCACGGCCATGAGCACGGCCCTGCGCTGGGTGGTGGACCGCTACCCGCCAAACGATGAGGGCTTTACCGGCCAGACCACGCTCGCGCCCTTCGCCGTGAGTTTCCCCCTGCGAACGCGCCCGGGCGTGGGCGAGATGGTGCTCAGGCAGGCCACGCTGCCCCACGCCCAGATGCTGACCGTCGAGAACGAATCGCTGCCCGTGTATCGCATCGGGCGTGTGTGGGTGCGGGGCGACATGGCCACGGTGGATGTGTTCCGCCCCATCCCCACGCTCCAGAAGGGCTCGGACGACCAGCCGTTTTATCAGTGCATCACGGTGAACCTGCGTTCGGGCCTCTCGCCGTGGCGGATCGTGAGCCACAAGGTGTGGTCTGTAGGCACCGTGGACCTGCCCCTGGTGAACTACATGACCAGCAAGGGGAGCAGTGTGGTGCCGGAGGCCGCGGCCGCGGAACCGGCGGAAACACCCGCGGCCCCAGCGCCCGCCGACGGAAACTGAACGCACGATCAGACGATAAAGAGGGCCGCGACGGCGCCCGTCATCCAGCAGGCCAGCGCGCCCGCCGCCATCGCGCGCGGCGCGAGGCTCACCAGGTCGGCGCGGCGTGTGGGCGCGAGGGCCGAGAGGCCGCCGATCTGGATCGCGATCGACGGGATGTTGGCGAAGCCGCAGAGGCAGTACGCCGCGATCTGGCAGGCCCGCGGGCTCATGGTGCCCTCGCGCACGTGCCGCGCGAGGTCGATGTAGGCGACAAACTCGGTGGCGATGATCTGCGTGCCCAGGAGCGCTCCGAAGCGCGGAGCATCTGCCCAGGGCACGCCGATGAGCCACGCCAGGGGCGTGAGCGGGTAGCCCAGCAGCGTTTGCAGGTTGAACACGGGCAGGCCGCGGGCCTCGCGCCACGTGGCGATGGGCCCCCACTCGCTCAGCGCGGCGATGGGCCAGTTGACCATCGCGAGGAGGGCGACGAAGGCCACCAGCATGGCCGCCACGTTCGCGGCCAGGCGCAAGCCGTCGGTCGCGCCCGCCGCGGCGGCATCAAGAACATTGCTGGTGGTGCGCTGGTCGTGCATCAGGGCACGCACGGTCTCGGGGCGCGGCGTGTCGGTCTCGGGGAGCATGAGTTTGGCCATGACCAGGCCCGCGGGGGCGGACATGACACTGGCGGTCATGAGGTGCTTGGCGAAGACGATGCGTGATTCCTCGCTCTCGCCGCCGAGCATCCCGATGTACGCGGCCATGACGGAGCCGGCGATGGTGGCGAAGCCGCCGACCATGACGGCCATGAGTTGCGAGCGTGTCATGGTGGGCAGGTACGGCCGCACGGTGAGGGGGGCCTCGGTCTGGCCCACGAAGATGTTGGCCGCGGCCGAGAGGGCCTCGACGCCGGTGATGCCCATGGTGCGGCGCAGGCCCCACGCGACCCCCGCCACCACGCGCTGCATGATGCCCAGGTGGTAGAGCACGCCCATGAAACTGGCGAAGAAGATGATGACGGGGAGAACCTTGATGGCGAAGACGAACCCCCAGGCACCGGACGCATCGGCAAGGTTGCCGAAGAGAAAAACGATGCCCGCATCGGCGAAGGAGATGACGCGGGTAACGCCCGCGGCGAAGAGGTCAAAGACCCCGACGACGCGGTCAAAACGCAGCAGGAGAAAAGCGACGACGAACTGGAGCAGCACGCCGGAAGCGACCAGCCGCCAGTTGATCCGCCCACGGGCGGTGCTGAGAAGCGTGCCGATGGCCAGGATGGTGAGGATGCCCAGGAGAGGGGTGAGGCTTGGCATGATTGGTGCTCCAATGGAGCCTATCGAGCGACCGGCTTTCGCGTAGCCTTCCCGCGATGTGTACGCCGGCGCGGGAACCGATGCACGCGGATTGGATGGAGGCGCCCGCACGGATTCTCGCCCTGGCCAACCAAGCCGGGCGGCCGGGAACGGGCGTGGCCGTGGTGGGCATCACCGGGCCGGTGGGTGCCGGCAAGAGCACGCTGGCGCGCCTGCTGAGCGGGTGCGTGCTGAGCACCGACGACTACCTGCCGGACTATCACACCCTGCCGGAGCATGAGCATGATGAGCCGCGCCACCTGGACGCGGGCCTGCTGCTGGAGAACCTGCGCGACCTGCGATCCGGCCGCGCGGCCCGTGTGCCGGTGTGGAGTTTTCAGACCCACCGGCGCGAGGGGATGCGGGAGGTGCTTCCGCCGCCCCCTCTCCGTCCCGGCCCTCCGCCGCCCCCCCGGCCGGTGCGCGGCACGGGCGTGGGCACAACGCTGATCGTCGTCGAGGGGATTCACGCCCTGCACGAATCGGTGGCCGCGGGGCTGGACGTGCGCGTGTACATGGATGCCCCCGCGGCGGTACGTTGGCGGCGATGGGCGGAACTGGAGCGGTCCGGCCAGCGCGGCTGGGGTGTGGAGAAGGCGCGAGCGTTCTTCCACGAGGTGGCCGAGCCGACGTTTGCACGCCGCGCGGCGGCATATCGGGCAGGGGCGGATGTGGTGGTGGTGAATGACGCGCCTTGAAAGCGGCCGCCCAACCTGTCCCCAGTCCCCAGTGCCCAGTGCCTTCTATCTGATCTTCACACTCGCCAGCGCCAGCACAACGAGCAGCACCGACACGATCCAGAACCGCACCACCACCTGCTGCTCGCGCCACCCGAGAATGTGCAGGTGATGGTGGTACGGAGCCACCTTGAAGATGCGTTTGCCCCCCGACAGGCGGAAATACGCCACCTGGAGCGTGACCGACCCGATCTCCAGCAGGAAGATGCCCGACATCACCAGCAGCAACGCCTCCTGCCGGATGACGATGGCGATGTAGCCCAGCACCCCGCCCAGCGCGAGCGCGCCAGTATCGCCCATGAAGACCGATGCGGGCGAGCAGTTGAACCACAGAAAGCCCAGGCACGCGCCCGCCATGGCACCGGCCACCACGGCCATCTCCGAACTCTCGGTGACGAACGGCACCAGCAGCCACTGCGCCCACGACTGGATGCCCGCGACCAGCGCCAGCACCAGCAGCCCCAGCGACACGGCGGCGCTCGTGCCCGCTGTGAGGCCGTCCATGCCGTCGGTGATGTTCACGGCGTTGCTCATGCCCGTGAGCACCAGCACGCTGAGAAGGACGAAGGCCCAGCGGGGCAGGTAGAAGAGCGAGGCGTTGAGTGTGCCCGCGCTGGACTCGTAGGTCTTCTGAAACGGAATGTTCAGCACGTGGGCCAGGTCGTGCGGGCTCTCGGTCTGGCCGTGGTTGTAGGTGAAGTAGCCCACCAGCAGGCCCAGGCCGAGTTGGAAGACCAGTTTCTCCCACGCGAACAAGCCTTGACGCGAGCCGCTCTTGCGCGAGGCGGCGGTGAGTTTGAGCCAATCGTCCGTGCCGCCCAGCGCCGCCAGCCAGAGCATCACGATCAGGCCCAGAACCACATAAAAGTTGGTGATGTCGGCGAGAAGGAGTGTGGCCGCGGCCATGGAACCGACGATCAGGATGCCCCCCATGGTGGGAACGCTGGCCTTGCTGCTCGCCGCAGCGGCCAGGAGCGCGGTGTCGGCAAGCCCCGTGTCGCCAATCTTCTTGCGGCGCAGAAACTCGATGACCGGGCGGCCGAGAAGCAGGACCGTGGCGAACGCGAGAACCGCGGCGGCGAAGGCACGAAACTCGATACGGTCGAGAATCTGGACGTAGCGGTAGAGTTTGGCCTCCATGAGCCAGTTGCGGGTGAGATCGAGGAGGAGATACAGCATGGAGGGAGGGGACAGGTGAGAGGGGACAGCAGGAAGCGGCGGGCGGACGGTACCTCTTTAGCGGCGGGATGCCGGCGCAGGCGGACCCGCATTGACAAGGCGGGCTTGGAGGGCGCTGATGATCCGCTCAAGGGCCATGCCGCGCGAGCCTTTCAGGAGCACGGCATCGCCGGGGCGGAGGAGGGCGGCGATGTCGGCCGCACCGGTGTCGTCCGCGACCGGAACGCAGAGCACGCGGGCGGGGCTCTCGCCCCAGGCCGTGCGGACCAGTTCGCCCGCGAGCGCGGCACGCTCGCCCACGGCGGCGAGCAGATCGATGCAGCCCAGTTCGAGCACCGCCTGCCCGATCTCACGATGGGCGGGCTCGCTCGCGTCGCCCAGTTCCAGCATGTCGCCCAGCACCACCACGCGCCGATCGGCCCCCGCGTACAGCGCAACAAAGGTGCGCAGGGCGGCGAGTGTGGATTCCGGGTTGGCGTTGTACGCGTCGTTCACGATCTGGATTCCGCCCAGCGTGAGCCGCTGGAAGCGCATCTCGGGCGCGGGCGCGCTGGCCAGGCCCGCCGCAATGTCCTCATCCGCAAGGCCCAGACGGCGTGCCACCGCCACGGCCGCCATGCCGTTCAGCGCGTTGTGCTCGCCCACCAGCGGCGCAACGAACGCCGATCGGCCGTTGATGGTGAAGCGGATGCCGTCGGGCACGCCGCCCGGCGCGGCGGGGCCTGAGCCGAGGGCCTCGCCCAGGCACACGTGCTCGAATGACGTAAGCCGCAGGGTGGCATCGGGGGCGCGGCCGAAGAGCACGAGGTTGGTGCTGCCCTGTGTGAAGGGACGGAGTTCCGGTGCATCCGCCGCGACAACCGCCGCCCCGCCGGGACGGACGAAGGTGAGAATCGCGGCCTCTTCACGGGCCACGCCGGCGAGATCGCCGAAGCCCAGCAGGTGCTCGCGGCCGATGGACGTGATGACGGCGATGTCGGGCTCGACGATCGCACCGAGCGTGGCGATCTCGCCGGGCGCATTGGACCCGAGTTCGCAGATGAGGTACTGGTCGTTGGTCTTGGCAGAGAGGACGGTGAGGGGCACGCCGATGTCGTTGTTGAAACTCTTCTTCGGAGCCGTGCCGCGCAGTCTGGTGGCGAGCGCCGCGGCGAGAAGGCGTGTGGTGGTGGTCTTGCCGTTGCTGCCGCAGACGGCGATCACCTTCGTGCGTTCCAGCGTGCGGCGGTAGGCCGCGGCCATACGCGCCAGCGCCTTGCGCGTCTCTGGAACCAGCAGGACGTGCGCCGCGGGCGGCAGGTCGGCGGCGACAGCGCGAAAGGCGGCCTCGTCCTGAACCATGATGATGGGTGCGCCGGCGTGGGCCGCGGCAACGAGGAACCCGTGGCCGTCGAAACGCTCGCCCTTGATGGCGACAAAGACCTGGCCGGGCTCGATGGAGCGCGAGTCGATGCTGACGCCAGACACGGCCAGCGCGGGCGGTTGCGGCGGGCGAGCCAGCCACCGGCCTCCGCACACCGTTCGCAGGTTTTCGGGCGTAAAGAAACTCACGACGGGCGCCCTCCCCTGACGGGCGTGCCCGGCGCAGGCACGTTGGCGGGCGTGTGGTTGGCCGCGCGCAACGCGAGCGCGGCGCGGGCCTGCTCGCGGTCGTCAAAGTGGCGCGAGGCGGTCCCGCCCTGCCCGTCCGGCACAAGTTGATAGTTCTCGTGGCCCTTGCCCGCGATGAGGACGATGTCGGCCCGCGCGGCCTGCGCGATGGCGGTGCGGATGGCCAGGGCGCGGTCGTCGACGGCCATGACCTTGGCACGATCGTGCGCGCGAACGCCGGACATGATCCGCGTGATGATTCCCTCGGGCGCTTCGGTGCGCGGGTTGTCGCTGGTGATGATGACCGCGTCCGCCCGCTCGCCCGCCAGCGCGCCCATGAGCGGGCGCTTGCCGGCATCACGATCTCCGCCGCACCCGAAGACCACACACAGGCGGCCGCGCACGCCGGACGTGCGTGCGTGCGTATCCAGAATCTCGCGGCACACGGTCAGCGCGCGTTCGAGCGCATCGGGCGTGTGGGCGTAGTCCACGTACACCGCGGGGCCTTCGATGCCCGCCCAGCGCACCACCTCCATGCGGCCAGGCGGGGGCGCGGCGTGCGCCAGCGCGCCCGCGAGCGCCGCAACGGACACGCCCAGCGCGTGGGCCGCGGCGGCGGCGTGCAGGATGTTGGCGGCGTTGAACGCGCCCACAAGGGGGACACGCGCGGACCAGCCGCCCCATTGCCCGTCGAAGGTGAGCGACATGCCCGAGGCGGCGAGTTCGTCGATGCGGACGGTGAGGTCTGCGGACGCGTGCGCGGTGGTGGCGTTGAGCACCCGCGTGCGCACGATGCGGGCCTTGCAGTCCGCGACCATCCTCTCACACCACGGATCGTCGGCGTTCACAATGGCCACACCGTCGGGGGCGGCGGGGAGTGCGTCGAAGAGGAGTTTCTTGGCCGCGGCGTAGGCCTCCATGGTGCCGTGGTAGTCGAGGTGGTCGCGCGTGAGGTTCGTGAAGATGCCCACCTTGAAGCGCGTGCCCGCGGTGCGCTGCTGGTGCAGCGCGTGGCTGCTGACCTCCATCGCCAGGGCCGCGCAGCCGTTTGCCACCATGCGGGCCGCGAGCGCGGCAAGGTCAACGGCGGAGGGCGTGGTAAGCGTGGCGGGCCGCTCCTCGCGCCCGTCGTGGGTGCTGATGGTGCCGATGAGCCCGCACCGAATGCCCGCGGCGGTCAGGATCTGGTGAATGAGGTTGGTGGTGGTGGTCTTGCCGTTGGTTCCCGTCGCGCCGACCACGCTCAGTCGAGCGGTCGGGTCGCCGTGGAACCGTGAGGCGAGCAGGGCGAGTGCGCGGGCGGTGTCGGCCGCGTGCAACCAGACCGGGCCGACGAGAGGGGCCGTGCCGGAATCCGCCACGATCGCCGCCACGCCCGCCGCGACGGCGGCGCCGACGTACGCGCGCCCGTCCTGGCGTGTGCCGGGCCTGGCGACGAAGAGCGTTCCGGGCCGCACGGCGCGGCTGTCGTCGGTGATGTGGACGATGTCCGGGTCGGGCCCGCCCGGCGCGCCGGGATCGCGCACGATCTGGAGGCCTTCAAGAAGCACCGACAACTTCATGCCGCGGCATCCTTTCCGGGCGGGCGCGCAACAACAGCCCCTAATGTATCGGGCTGAGGCGCGCTGGTGGAGCAGGCTTTGGACGGCTTCCGGGCCGTCGAGGCGGAGCATGAACCCCGACGACGACGTGTGCCTGTGCTTTCATGTTTCCCTGCGGAAAATCCGCGCGTTTGTGGAGCGCGAGAACCCGCCGGTGCCCAGCCTGATTTCTGAGTGCCTGGGGGCCGGCACCGGGTGCCAGTGGTGCGTGCCGTTTCTCAGGCACCTGCACGCCTGCCACGTGAACGGCAAGCCCGTGGACCTGGCCGTGAGCCCGGAGGAGTACGCCAGGAGCCGCGCGGCATTTCATGTGAGCAAGACGCGGGATGAGGCCACCGTGCGCAAGGCCACGGCCGCTGATACGGACGGCTCGGGTGCTGCACCGGTGCCCAGTGCCTAATCCCCAGTGCCTTCCGCTTATTCCTCGATCGTCCGCAAACTCAGCCCGTACTCGCTGAGTTTGGCCCGCACTTCCGAGAGCGACGTGGCGCCGAAGTTCTTCACGCCCAGCAGTTCGGCCTCGGTGTGCGTCACCAGGTCGCCCATCGTCTGAATGTTGAGCAGTTGCAGGGCCTTGCGGGCCCGCACCGAGAGGTTCATCTCGCTCACCGGCTTGTTCAGCACGGCCTCGTTGCCGCCGCCCTTGAGGCTCTCGATCATGGCACGCCGGGCGGAGCGGTGGGCCTCGTCGCGGCCCTGGCCCAGGCGCAGGCCCTTGGCGGAGAGCATGGCCTTGATCTCGATCAAACTCGACTCGCCGAAGTTCTTGTAACTCAGCAGTTCCGCCTCGGTGGTGCGGATCAGGTCGCCCAGCGTGCGGATGTTCATCTTCTTCAGGCAGGTGCGGGCACGCACGGAGAGCTCAAAGTCCGTCACCGGCGTGTCCAGCAGCGCGTTGCGCTTGAACTTCTCGCGCTCGTGATCGTCCTCCATCACCATCAGGCGGCTGGCCTGCACGTCCTTCATGTACAGGCGCGCCCGCGGATGGTTGGGATTGGTTTCAAGGATCTGGCGCAGGCAGCGCTCGGCCCGGGCCCAGTCGCCGCGGTCTTCGTGAAGCACGGCGAGGTTGACAAGGGCGTTGATCGGCGCGGGCGGCCGGTCGATGCAGCGCTCGTAGAGCAGCACGGCCTCATCCTCATCGCCCGCGAGATCGTGCAAAAAGGCGAGACGGAAGAGGAGTTTGCCGTCGGTCTGGTCGGCGTTGACGGCCTTGCGGTAGTCGGCGATGGCCTTGCCGCGGTCGCCCGCGGATTCGGCCTTTTCGGCCTCGGCCGCGTGCTTGGCGGCCAGGGCCGCGTCGCGCTGCGCCTCGGCGGAACCGATGACCATGTCCAACGTGTTGCTTGCCATCGCGGTCTCCAGAAAGCCGGATCAGGTCTGATAGGGTTTTATTCAGGCCTGCTTCAGCGTGAACCCTAGGTTGTGCGGGTGGAATTCTCAACAATTCTGAGGAGCCGCACGCGCACTTCTGCCGCACCTTGCTCAGGCGGGCACGCCCGCCAGCGGCCTGCCCGCGGCGTGAGCCTTGGCCGCGCTGGCGTAATCCTGCAGCGCGCTCACGGTCCAATCGCCCCTGCGCAGGGCCTTGATGGCCCGCACCGCGGCCAGCGCGCCGGTGTGGGTGGTGATCATGGGGATGCCCAGGCGGACCGCCGAAGAGCGGATTTTGCCCTCGTCGGTCTTCCAGCCGACCTTGGTGGGCGTGTTGATGACGAGTTGAATGTGGCCGTTGGCCATCTCGTCGATCACGTTGGGGCGGACACCCGCGTCGATCTTGGGCAGGACGACGCTGCGCACGCCGCGCTGGGCCAGGTAGCCGCCCGTGCCGCTGGAGGAGAAGAGGTTGAAGCCCATGTCGCTGAGTTCGCGAGCGATGATCAGGGCGTGGGCGCGGTCGGCCGCGCGCACCGAGATGTAGACGTTGCCGGCAACGGGCAGCACCAGACCCCCGGCCATCTGCCCCTTGGCGAAGGCGAGCGCGTGCTCGCGGTCGATCCCCATCACCTCGCCGGTGGAGCGCATCTCGGGGCCCAGCACCACATCCACCCCGGGGAACTTGGCGAACGGGAAGACGCTCACCTTCACCGCGTGCGCGCCGGTCTCCGCGGCTTCCCGCACGCCCAGCGAATCCAGCGTGCGGCCCATCATCACCTTCGCGGCCAGACGCGGATACGGCGTGTGCATGGCCTTGCCCACGAAGGGCACCGTGCGGCTGGCGCGGGGGTTCACCTCCAGAATGAACACGCGGTCGTCCTTGATCGCCAGTTGCACGTTCATCAGGCCGTTGACCGAGAGCGCGCGAGCCAGGTCGTGGCCGATCTGCTTGATCCGGTCCACCATCGCCCCGGAGAGCGACCACGGGGGAATCGTGCATGAACTGTCGCCCGAGTGGATGCCCGCCTGCTCGATGTGCTCCATGACCCCGCAGATGACCGACCTGCCGGAGGCGGACGGGGCGTCCGCACCACCCGGGCGCTCGTAGGTGGGCACGAAGTCCGCCAGCACATCCACATCCACCTCGATGGCATCGTTGAGGAAACGGTCGATCAGCACGGGCGCATCGTCCAGATCAGAGATGATCGAGGCGCTGCTCATGTAGCCGGTGAGGGCGCCTTCGTCGGAGCAGATTTCCATCCCCCGCCCGCCCAGCACATAACTGGGCCGCACCAGCACGGGATACCCGATCCGCGCGGCGATGGCCACGGCCTGCTCCGCCGTGCGGGCGATGCCGCTGGGCGGTTTTTCGAGGCCCAGTTGCACAAGCAGCGCATCAAAGCGGTTGCGGTCCTCGGCCAGGTCGATCGAGTCGAGGCTGGTGCCGATCAGCGGCACCCCCGCCTTCACCAGGCCGCTGGCGAGGTTGAGGGGCGTCTGCCCGCCGAACTGCACGATCACGCCGTGAACCAGGCCCGTGCGGGCGCCGTTGCCGCCCTGCGGGAGTTGCGCCAGCGGCGCACGGTTGAGCCGCTCGATGATGTTGAGCGTGTCTTCCAGCGTGAGCGGCTCGAAGAAGAGCAGGTCGCTGGTGTCGTAGTCGGTGCTCACCGTCTCTGGGTTCGAGTTCACCATCACCGACTCAAAGCCCTCCTCCTTCGCCGCGAACGCGGCGTGGCAGCAGCAGTAATCAAACTCGATGCCCTGCCCGATGCGGTTGGGACCGCCGCCGAGGATGACGACCTTCTTGCGGTCGCTCAGGCGGATCTCGTCGTCCGTTGTGGCCTTGCCGTTCACGCGGTACGGCCGCTCGTACGTGCTGTAGTAGTACGGTGTCGCGGCCTCGAACTCCGCCGCGCAGGTGTCGACGAGTTTGTAGACGGGCTCGATGCCCAGGGCCTTGCGGTGGGCGCGGACTTTCAGGATCGTGTCGGGGTTGATGTTGCCCAGGTAGAGGTTGGCGAGTTGGGCATCGGAATAGCCCAGTTGCTTGGCGCGGAGCATGGTCTCTTTGGAGACGTTGGCGAGTTCGCCGCACTCCAGCAGCACGTCCTCAAACTCCACGATTCCCGCGATCTGGTCCACGAACCACGGGTCGTAGTGGCTCAGGGCGCATATCTGCTCGCGCGTGTAGCCGAGTTTGAGGGCGTAGCGCACGTAGTAGAGCCGGCCCTGGCTGGGGATGCTCAGTTTGCGCTGGAGTTTGTCATCGGGGATCGGCCACTCCACGATCTCGCCGTCGGCGGTGCGGATCTCGGGCATCGGCGCCGCATCGCCGGCCGCGTCGGGGTTGGCCGCCCTTCCCTCGCCCGCGCTCACCGGCAGCGCGGTGTCGCCCTCGGCATCCCACGGGTTCACCGCCACCTGCTGGGCGCCAAGAGCGCGAATGGCGGTGAGCCACTTGTCGTTGCGGTCCAGGCCCAGGCCGAAGCGCTTCACCTCCATGGAGCGGATGGCCTTCTGGAGGCTCTCCGCGAACGTGCGGCCGATGGCCATGCCCTCCCCCACGCTCTTCATCTGCGTCGTCAGCGTCTCGTCCGCCTCGGGGAACTTCTCGAATGTCCAGCGCGGAATCTTGGTCACCACATAGTCAATGCTCGGCTCAAAGCACGCGCTGGTGGTGCCCGTCACGTCGTTGCGCAACTCGTCCAGCGTGTACCCCACCGCCAGTTTGGCCGCGATCTTGGCGATGGGGAACCCCGTGGCCTTGCTCGCCAGCGCGCTGGAGCGCGACACGCGCGGGTTCATCTCCACCACCACCATCTCGAAGGGCTTGTGGCCGTCCGCGTCGGGCTTCGGGTTCGGGTTCACCGCGAACTGCACGTTGCTGCCGCCCGTCTCCACGCCCACGGCGCGCATAATGGCGAACGCGGCATCGCGCATGGCCTGATATTCCTTGTCGCTCAGCGTCTGGATCGGCGCCACCGTGATCGAGTCGCCCGTGTGCACGCCCATCGCGTCGATGTTCTCGATGCCGCACACGATCACGCAGTTGTCCTTCTTGTCGCGCACCACTTCCAGTTCGTACTCCTTCCAACCGATCACGCTCCGATCCAGCAGCACCTGCCCGATCATGCTGGCCCGCAGGCCGCGCGTCACAATGTCAACGAACTCTTCCTTGTTGTACGCGATGCCGCCGCCCGAGCCGCCCAGCGTGAAGGCGGGCCGCACGATCGCCGGGAGGCCGATCCGCGTCAAGAACTCCTCGGCATCGGCCAGCGTGGTTACGGTCTTGCTCAGCGGGCACTTCAGGCCCAGACTCTCGCAGATGTCCTTGAAAATCTGCCGGTCCTCGGCCCGGTGAATCACCTTCCGGTCCGCCCCGATCATCTCAACGCCATACTCCCTGAGCACGCCGTCATCAAAGAGTTTGCACGCGCAGTTCAGGGCTGTCTGCCCCCCCAGCGTGGGCAGCACGGCGTGAATGGGATCGCCCATCTCCCTCTGCTTCCTGATGATCTTCGCGATGGTCTCGGGCGTGATCGGCTCGATGTACGTCCGGTCGCTCAGGCCCGGGTCCGTCATGATCGTCGCCGGGTTGCTGTTCACCAGCACCACCCGATACCCCTCGGCCTTCAGGGCCTTGCACGCCTGCGTCCCCGAGTAGTCAAACTCGCACCCCTGCCCGATCACGATGGGGCCGGAACCGATGAGCAGGATGGTTTGGATGTCGGTGCGTTTGGGCATGGGGAAGGCTGGCAAAACGAAACGTGCCGGGCAGCCCGGCGCGGGCGCGCAACGCCCACCGGCCGACAAACTCCGCAAGCGTACGCGCGGCACCTGTTGCACGCGCGCCGCACGCCGCGAGTTCCGCACCCACGCATTCTCCCGTCGCGCCGCTTCGTCCGCCGCGACAGCGCGATGCCGCAACGCACCGGCCCGCGGCGAACCGCACCGAGACACCGCCCCGACAGATGCCGCCCCCACCGCCGAAGCCCGGCAGCGCACATGGTGCCAAACCGTCAGATTCGCCATATTGCCCAAATAACCGAGATTATCGTCTTCTGTTCGTATTGACAAGCGAGGAAACATCCGGTAATCTGTCTGCGTAGAGTACTTTGGTGTTCGCGGTCGCTCACGCTGCGGCCACGCGAGAGGAGAGAGACCTCGCGTCAATGGTGTCCGGATCGGTTCGGGCTGCTTCGTGCAACGCTTGGTGTTCGCCGCGCGTTGGTTTGCAAGGGGATTCTGGGTCGCTGTGTGCCCGTTGTCCGCCGGAAGGCGGCACCTTTTGAGGAGAGAGATCATGGGTATCACCGTTCGGAACGCTGTTGTTGCGCTGGTGGCCGTTGCTGGCGCGGCGGGTATGTCCGTCGCGGCCGACACGATCATGGCCAAGTACGATGTGTTCCTCAATCCGGGATTCAACGTGCAGGCCAAGATCCTGAACTCGGTGCCCGGCCCCGGCCCGGTCTTCCTCGACACGGGCGCGGCCCAGATTGACGGACGCCGCCAGGACCTGCCCGCCGGCCCGGGCGAGAACCCCGATATCCTCCTGAACTTCCCGGCCTTCTGCCTGGAGATCGACGAACCCATCGACGTGAGCGTGGGCGGCGGGTTCGCCGGAAGCACGATCACGCACCTGGTGTTCAACCTGCTGGGCGGCACCACCGATGACGGCGGTGTAACCGGCCCGGTCACGTTCGGCATCAACAAGACGCGGCGCATGGAGCGCCTGTGGGGTTCGTTCTACGACCCGTCCATGCAGACCAACCTGGGCACCGCGACGGCCTTCCAACTCGCGGTCTGGGAGATCGCCTTCGAGGCCGAAGCCGGCGCGCTGGACGTGTACGACGCGGGCAGCCAGTTCTCGATCTTCAACGGCCCCAACGCCGAGGGCAACCTGGCCAACGCCTGGCTGGCGATGGTGGACGGTGCGGGTCCCCAAACGGCTCTGTACCTCCTCAGCAACAGCGATTTCCAGGACCTCATCACGCCCGTGCCGACACCCGGCGCGGCCGCGATTGCCGGACTGGGTATCGCCGCGTGTCTGCGTAGGCGGCGGCGCTGAATCGACGCCACATCATACGGCTTTTGTGCGGGTGCCACAAAATTGTGTGTGGATAACCCGTGAAGCGACTTGACGTTTGAGCGCCATGCCGCAAAACTATCCTGGTCGTGGCAACGTTTCCGATCGGGTCGAACCGCTGGACCGAACGTTCCGTAAAGAATCATGCACGCGGCGGGTGTTTTCCGCAGCGTTGAACCAAATTCTCCTGTGTGGCGCGAGGGGGCTGGCAGCAATGTCGGCCCCCTCGGTGCCTTTTGGAGCGCGCATTCGGGTGAGGACGTGCCACAAAGTTGTGGCAGGCGATCCGGGCCCGCGGAGCGCATCAGACACGCGGCCCGTTCGCGCCCAGTTTGGCGATCTGCTCGCCGTACTGCCGGCGCAGCGGCTCGACGACCTCTTTGATGAAGCGTTCGGTCTGCTCCACGCTGCGGCCGATGTATTTCATGGGGTCCATGAGACCGGCCTCGGACCAATCGAGTTCGGCGTTCAGCGGCCCGCCGCGGGCTTTGCTCCAGAACCCGCGATCGTTCTTGAGGCGTTCGATCAGGTCGTTGTCGAGGCCTTCGTGTTTGACTCGCGTGCCCGCGGCCTGGGCGTGGACGCGGATGAGTTCGTGGTAGTGCTGCCGGTCGCCGCCGAGTTTCACGCAGGCCATGAGGATGTTCTCGGTGGCCATGAAGGGCAACTCGGCCATCAGGTTCTTTCTCACCATGGCCTCGTGAACGATCAACCCGCTTGCCACGTTGTGCATCAGGTCGAGCGCACCGTCCAGCGCGAGGAACGCCTCCGGCAGCGACAGACGCCGGTTGCTCGAATCGTCCAGGGTGCGCTCCAGCCACTGCGTCGCGGCGGTGTCGTAGGCGTTGCCCACCAGGTTCATCACAAACCGGCACAGGCCGCAGATGCGCTCGCAGCGCATGGGGTTGCGCTTGTAGGGCATCGCGCTCGAACCGATCTGCTTGTCCTCGAAGGGCTCGTCGAGTTCCTTGCGGTTGCAGAGGAGGCGGATGTCGGTGGCGATTTTATGGAGGACGGCGGCGGTGGCGGCGAGGTCGGAGAGGATGAAGCAGTCGATGACGCGGGGGTAGGTTTG
>CAZNEU010000166.1:0-8778 GCA_964571915.1 uncultured Phycisphaeraceae bacterium | reverse complement strand
CGCGGCTGGGTGCGATTCCTGGCCACCGCCATCTTTCTGGCCGTGTGCCTGCAGGGCCTCATCGGCGGCAGACGCGTGACCGACAACAGCACCGTGCTGGCGATGGTTCACGGCATCTTCGCCCAACTGATTTTCGCGGCGACGTGCGCCCTGGCGGCCACCCTCTCCGCCTCGTTCAAGGCCGCGTCGCCACTCGCCCCGGGCACCTCGCCGGTGCGTGTGCGCGGCATCGCCGCGGCCCTGCTTGCCTGCACCGTCGTGCAACTGGGCTTGGGGGCCGCCACGCGCCATTTTCCGCCCCCGGATCGCGGCTGGCATTCCGTGGTCTCCCACATCGTCTTTGCGCTCGTCGTGGCGGCGCTCGCCATCATCGTGGCCGCACGGGGCAGGCGCCTGCGCTCCACGCCCGGGCCGGCCGGCAGCGTGCTGGCGCGGCTGGCGGGCGGCCTGATGCACAGCGTGGCCCTGCAACTGCTGCTGGGTGTGGCCGCGCTCGGGGCCGTGCTGGTGTACGGCAAGCATGTGCCCCCGCACTGGAGCGACGTGCTTTTTACGACGCTGCATCAGTTGAACGGCGCCGTGCTGTTGGCGCTGTGCGTGCTCGTGTTCGTGTGGGCGCGGCGGCTGCTCCGGTAACAGAGCCGTAGTCGATCCCGTGAGCCGCAGCGGCTCAATGCGCTGCCCGAGCGGGCAAGACTACGTTCCCGGTGCTGCTGTGTAGCACGCGGTCAACCGCAGGACATCGGGATCGGTGCGCCCGTAGGAACGCTCGCCGCGTGCCGCTGCCGCAACCATGCCCTTGCAGCGAGCAATAGCCTCGGACTTCGCTCGCGGGTCAACCCAGAACGGGTAGGGAAGGCGCTCAAAGTCTTTGGACTGGATGTTGCGTGTGTGGTTCAGCACGTCCTTGAGGACCTTGGTGCAAAGCGGTGTCAGGCACCAGCCGAGTATGAACCACAGCTCGTCCCGAGCGATACCGTCGCGCAAGAACGCGCAGGGAGCGCCGCTGTCAAGAATGTAGCCCTCGGGCAGGTACCTCGCGTTGAGAGCGGGCGCGATCAACTGCCAAGACAGGCCCTCGCGCTTGAAGTACGACTGGCCTCCAACGCCATGGAGATACCAGTTTCCGTTCTTCTTGAAGGTCTTGACCGCGTCGCCCTCATCCCTCCAGTAGACCGCGGCGCTGGGCGGCGCATACACGATGTCGCCGCACGCCTTGTTGTAGTAGCAGTAGTCTGGATGCGGGAGACGAATCCGGCGCGACACGTCGAGAGGCACAACTTCCACGTTTCGGCGCGTGGTGCCTGCACGCTCCTGTCTGGCGATCTCCGCGATGCGTGCAGCGGGCACATGCCCCAAGCGCGCCCGCTCGGTTTCCCGCTCGAGCGTGATGGGCTCCTCGCGGAACCGAAAATCGAAGCACTCGGTAATGTGTTCGTTCTCGATTTCGCGCACGAACAGCTCGTTCTTGCCGATCGTCATCCCGCTTGATGCCACCATGACATCGCCCAGCTTGGGTCCGGCGAAGAGCGGTCCCAGAGCCTCGGTCACCTGCCAGGAGCGGTTCCCCGTGAGGTTGATCGTGTCCCGCCGCAACGCCCGTCCGTCAACCTGCACCTGTTGGGCGCGCCCGGTTGCCTCGAAGTCGAGCACGACCATGGGTTGAGACGTTTCCTCGAAGCACCCGTGCGCGCTCCGCACCGATGCGCTGCCCCGGTTGAGCAGGAACTCGCGGAGCCCCTTCATCGTCGGGATCGTCAGAAATGTGTCGCTGCAGATGAATCGCAATCGCCCCCGAGGAAGGAGCATCTCCACCGAGCGCACGATGAAGAAACTGTACGTCTCCTTCTTGATCTTGAGGCCGTCGCGCTCGCCGTACCGGCCGTCAAGTCGGTCTTGGATGCGTGGATCGATGGTTCCGCCGAAGGGAGGATTGCCCACGATCAGGTCGAAGCGTCGGTGATCGGCAAAGAGGGATCGCCCCGTTGGCGGCCCCTCAAAGTCGGTGGTAAAGAAGTCGCCACACACCAAGTTGTGGATCGCGGGAAGGCCTCCCCAGCGTCTCTCGATGGCGGCCAGAAGTGCGGCGTGCGCTTCGCGGTCGATCTCGACAGCAAAGACGTTCTCGGTGAGAACCCGCTGAAGTCGCTCCGAGTCGGTGCCTTCGTGCAGGCGCATGAACCTCTCGACGAACGGGAGGACAAAGGCACCTGCCCCGGCGCTGGGCTCCAGCACGGTCGAGCGCGGGGTGAGGGGAATCTCCGCAACGAGACGGCTCGCCAACGCGGCGGGGGTGTAGAACCGGCCGAGCTGCCGCTTCTCGATCCTCGCGGCCTTAGTCTGGCTCATCGGAAAATCCCAGAGATGCCTGGTCTATGGCATGAACGGAACGCGACTTGTATTCGGCAATGAGTTTCTCGAAGCTGGCGATCGTGCGCTCTCGGTTCACGATCAGGCGACGATTGCCGTCTTTGAGCAACGCGAAGAGGCGATCGATCTTCGTGCTGATCGATGCGGGAGAGCCCCTGTGGCCACCCGCCATCGCATGAAAGAACTTTTCTTCCACGAGCATCATCTGGCCGGGTCCGTCGTCATAGGTTGCAAAGTCCAGGTGATCGAGAAGGTCCACAAGATAGACCCTTGGTCGCACCGCCGGGGCGAGCTCGAACTTCACGAACAGCAGGTAGTAGGAATCGATCTGGTCCTTGACCAAGGCCCGAAGGAGTTTTTTGAGCGACACCAGGTTCGGCTGCCCGTTGGCACCGGAGACACCCGTCTTAACGTTGATGGGGTTGAACATGCCGCGGCACTTCAGCCACACGTCGCCCATGGATCGAGCCCGGGCGAGTCCGCCCTTTCCCGACTGAAAGCGGGTGGCGAAGTGGACTTCAAGCAGGGCGGTTGTTCGCTCGTCGACGAAGTCGGCCATTCGATGGCCGCGCTCTTTGCCGCGTGTGAGCCCGAGAAAGACGTCGTCCTTCGAGGCCTTCTCCTCCCACATTGCAACGGTCAGTCTGGTGATGTCCTTGCAGGTCTTCGCGTCGATGGACATGAGCGTGCAAACTCCGCGCTGGCGACCCTTGCCGAGCACAGGATCATGGTAGCGGAAACGGAATGGCCACGCGTACGGACTGGGGCGTCGCACGCTTCCGCCAAGGGCGACTGCTCGTGAACCGGGGCTCGTCGGTCGCTCGCACCATTCGCCTCAGTTCCGGCTCTGATTCGCCCGGATCAAGAGGTACACCAGCGTCAGCACCGCGCTCAGCGTCGCGGCCACATACGTCCAGGCCGCGGCGTTCAGCACGCCGCGCACCACCGGCGCTTCGTCGGCGCTGACCAGGCCGCTGGCGGCGAGCCACTTCTTGGCCCGCTTGCTGGCATCAAACTCCACCGGCAGGTTGATGAGTTGGAAGGCCACGAAGAGGGTGAAGAGGGCGATCGCCCCCAGGACCAGCCACTGGCCCAGGAGCACGCCCGCCGCGGACAGCCCGAGGCCGATGATGAAGATGAGCATGGACATGTTGCCGCCCACGCTCGCGAGGGGCACGATGCCGTTGCGGATGACCAGGGGCGCGTAGTTGGTGTGGTGCTGAATGACGTGGCCGGCCTCGTGGGCGGCGATGCCCAGGGCCGAGAGCGAGCGCCCGCTATGCACATCCCGCGAGAGGCGCACCACGCGGTCGCGCGGGTCGTAGTGGTCGCTCAGCGTGCCTTCGGTCATCTCGATGCGCACGTCCTTGTAGCCGTGGGCATCAAGGATCATCTGTGCCGTTTCGGCCCCGGTGATGTTGCTGCGCGCGGTGATCTCGGCCCCGCGATGGAACGCGCTCTTCACCCGCCACTGGGCCCAGATGCCCAGGATCATCGCGGGACCCAGCAAGATGAAATACAGAGGATCCAAGACCATGACCTGCTCCTTCGGATGCCCGCTCCGGCCCCAACCCCTTGGGAACCCAGAACCTCTCGTTGTGCGTTTGTACGATAGGACGCGCACTTGGTTCGGTGCGGCGGCGGTGCCCCCGACAATCAACCGGGGTGCCGGTGGCGTGGCCGGCCGGACACCGCCGGGTGCCAGGATGGCACCCGGCCACCCCCCACTGCCGACACGACCACGACACCACACCCCCCCTTCGCCCAATCACCCTCTGGCGGGCACCGCCGGGCACGCTGTGGCCGCCCCACGGGTGGCACGAAGGTTGTGCTTCAAGCCTGCCCTGCGCCGACGTTGAGCCGGGCATCTTGTCGGGCGGCGGCGGCGAAGGCATGGGAAAGGGGTGAACAGCATGAAACAGGCACTCTCCATTCAGGTGTATTCACTGAGTGAAATCTCCCCGCGGGCGGAGGTGATGTTCCGAGAACTGGCCTCACCGGCCGTGGCCGAAAAGGCGGGGTTTCCGCGTCTGCGGGCCGTGGAGACGTCCGATTCGTTCGTGATCGTCGCGGCCGTGCCGGGCATCGCCCGCGAAGACCTGGACGTGAGCGTGATGAACGACCGCGTGATCCTGCGCGGCCGGCGCTCGCTCCCGCCCGCCGCGGGCGACCTGCTGCGTGATGAACTGCTCGACGGCGACTTTGAGCGTGTGATCAAACTGCCGCGGCAGGTGGCACCCGCAACGGCCCTGTGGTCGCTGGAGAACGGGATGCTGAACTTTGAGGTTCAGCGGCTGCCGGATACCGCCCCGGAGCGCATCTCTGGAGAGGGGTCGGAAAACGGCCCGGCCTGACGACCTGCGCCAACCGGGCACGGGGCCTGCCGACGGCCGCCCGCGTGTCGAACATCACGGGACTCAACCGCGTACTACGCATCGAACCGCAACGGACTGACGAGGACCAACCATGAGCGACCGACCCGCACGAACTTCCGCCCGCAATGCCATCTCCGCCGGTGTGCTGGGGCTGACCCTGAGCGCACCGATGTTCGCCAGCCCCGCCCTTGCCGACGACAAGGCCACCGAGGCCGCGATCGCGCGCGCGATGGACCTTTCCACCGCGTTCGAGCATGTGGCGAAAACGGTGTCGCCGGCGGTGGTGCATGTCACGGCGAACAAGGGCGGCGAGACGGTCCGTTTGCAGCGCGGGCAGCCCCAACGTCAGCCGCAGCAGCGCAGCCCGTTCAACGATCCGAACTTTGACGAGATGTTCCGGCGCTTCTTTGGCGATCAGGGCGGGCCGGGCGGGCCGGGTGGCCAGGGCGGCGTGCGTCAGACGCCCCGCTCCACCAGTTTCGGCTCCGGCATCATCGTCGCCGCCGACGGGTACATCCTCACTAACAACCACGTGGTGGAAGGTGCCACGCTCGTCACCGTCGCCACCGAGGGGAGCCAGAAGTACACGGCCAAGGTCATTGGCACGGATCCGCAGACCGATATCGCCGTCCTGAAGATCGAGGGTGATTCGTTCCCCTTCGCCCAGATCGGCGACTCCGACGCGCTCAGGGTGGGTGAGTGGGTCGTGGCCATCGGCAACCCGTTTGAACTCAACCAGACCGTGACGGCGGGCATCGTCTCCGCCAAGGGCCGCTCACAGGGCAGGAGCAGCATGAGCGATGTCACCTTCCAGGACTTCATCCAGACCGACGCGGCGATCAACCCCGGCAACTCCGGCGGGCCGCTGCTCAACCTGCGGGGCCAGGTCGTGGGCATCAACTCCGCCATCCTCACCCGCACGGGCGGCAGCATCGGCATCGGCTTCGCCGTCCCTTCCAACATGGCCAAGAACGTGATGGACCAACTCCTCACGTCGGGCAAGGTCGAACGCGGCTTCCTGGGCATCCAGCCGCAGGACCTGAGCGACAACCTCTCCAAGAGTTTCAACTACACCGGCGGCGCCGGCGTACTCGTGAGCGAGGTAACACCCGACACGCCCGCGGCCGAGGCCGGGCTGAAGGCCGGCGACATCATCACCAAAATCAACGGCAAGGCCCCCAGCAGCGCCGCCAACCTGCGCAACACGATCGCCTCAATCGGCCCCGGGAAGAAGGTGAACCTGGAAATCTTCCGCGACGGCAAGGTGCAGACCATGGAGGCCACGCTGGGCAAGCGGCCGGATCAGATCGCCGCCGCAAACGACGGAGAACCCGAGATGCCCGCCGACACGGCCATCGACGAAAAACTCGGCCTCACCGTGCAGACGCTGACCGCCGAGATCGCCCAGAAACTCGGCGACCGGCGCGCCAAGGAGGGTGTGGTCATCACGAACGTCGAACCCGACGGCAACGGCGCCCAACTGGGCCTGCGCCCCGGCGACATCATCATCCAGATCAACCGCACGGCCGTCGCCGACGCGGCCGCGTTCCACCGTGTGATCAGGGATGCCGACACACGGCGCGGCATCCTGCTCACGGTCCGCCGCGACGGCGTAACGCAGTTCCTCTCCTTCCGCGGCTGAGCCGCCACCGCCGCGCCAACCAGCCTTCCTCACCTACGCACCGACCCGGCCACCTCCTCGGCCGGGTCGTGTCGCGTCCGCACCACCTACGCTCCCGCGCACCATGCATCAGCCCCTGCCACAACGCCTCTTCACCGCGGTCCGGCGCTGGCGGCACCACGAGTTCTGGCCCGCGTGGCTCTTCTACCTGCCGCTCATTCCGTGGTGCGGGTTGCTCTCCATCCGCCATCGGTCGGTGCTGGCGTTTCTGGCCGCGAACCCGGGCATCGAGAAGGGCGGCGGCTGGGTGAACGAGAGCAAGGCATCGATTCTGGATGGCCTGCGGGCCTCGGCGGTTGGACGCGCCCTCGTACTCGCCCACCGGGTGATTCCCGCCGGCCCAGCGCCGGAAGCACGGGCCGCGCACGCCGCGCGGCTCATTGAGGTCGAGACGGAGTTGGGCGGGTATCCCATCATTCTCAAGCCCGATGCCGGGCAGCGCGGCTTTGCCGTGCGGCTGGCACGCGGGGCGGCTGATCTGCTGCCGTATTTTCAGGCCAACACGCGGGCCGTCATGCTGCAGAGGTACCACGCCGGGCCGCAGGAGTGCGGGATTCTGTGGGTGCGGCACAAGCCCGGCAGGGGGCGCGAGGGCTCGCCCTCCGGCTTCATCTTCGCCGTGACACGCAAGACGTTCCCCATGATCGAAGGCGACGGCCTGCACACGCTCCGCGAACTCATCCTGCGCGACGACCGGCTGCGGTGCCAGTCGGGCGTGTTTTTCTCGCGCTGGAGCGACCAACTCGGGCGCGTGCTGGCCCCCGGCGAACGCCTGCGCCTGGCCGAGGCCGGCAACCACTGCCAAGGGACCACCTTCTCTGATGGGAGCGACCTCGCCACGCCCGCGCTCGAGAGGGCCATTGACGAGATCGCACACGGCTTTCGTGGGCCGGAGGGCGATGGCCAGCGCGCAGGCCACGCAAGCCCGCTGGACTTCGGCCGCTTCGACCTGCGCTACGAGAGCGATGAACTGCTGCGGCAGGGGCGCGGCTTTGCGATCGTGGAACTCAACGGGACCAGCAGCGAAGCGACCAACCTGTACGACCCCTCGCGCGGGCCGCTGTGGGCGTACGGCATCCTGTTCCGCCAGTGGGCCCACCTGTATCGGCTGGGCGCGGCGCGCGTGCGCGAGGGCTGGCCCGGCATGAGCCTGGCAAGCCTCCGAGAAGAGATGCGGGCTCAGTTTGACAACCGCCCGGGGTCGCCGATCGCGGACTGAGCCCTGCCGTATGCTGGAGGCCGCATGGACGCTGCTGCAACACACACCGGGTTTCATGGACCGCGCGCGTGGGTGATTGCGGCACTCGTGGGCGGCGCGGCGGGCTGGGCAGCCGGGCTGGCGTTTCCGGCTGCGGTGGACGCGAGCGGCAAGCCGGTGGCATCGCTGCTGCTGTGCATCCCCTTCGCCGCGCTGCTGGGGTGCATCGCCATCCTGCCGCTCGCGGCGAACGCGTTCTGGCATCGACACTACCCGGACGTGTCGCTGCTCCTGGGGGCCTCGATCGTCTCGTACTACCTCTTCGCGTTCGGCCCCTACGGCCTGAGCAAGATGGGCCACGCCGCCGAGGAGTACTTCGCGTTCATCGCGCTGGTGGGCGGGTTGTACATCGTCTCAGGCGGCATTCTGGTGGAGGCGACGGGGCGCGCCACGCCGCTGGTGAACACGCTGCTGCTCGCGCTGGGGGCGGTGCTGGCCAACGTGATCGGCACCACGGGCGCCTCGGTGGTGCTCATCCACCCATTCATGCGCCTCAACCACGGCCGGCTCCGGCCCATCCACATCGTGTTCTTCATCTTCATCGTCTCCAACTGTGGAGGCTGCCTCACGCCCATCGGCGACCCGCCGCTCTACCTTGGCTACCTCTCCGGCGTGCCGTTCTTCTGGACGCTTGCGCACCTGTGGCCGATGTGGCTGCTCGTCGTGGGCGTGTTGCTGGCGATCTTCTTCGTGGTGGACACGCGGATCGGCAAAGGCACGAGCCATCAGACGGAGCCTCTGCGCTTTCGTGTGTACGGCACCGTCGGCATCGTCGCCCTGGCCCTCGTGGTGGGCGGTGTGTTCATCGACCCGATGTTGAAGCAGCGCGGCATCCACGCGCCCGTGCCCGTGGGGCCGATCTTCCAGGCCCTTGTTGCGGGGGCGGCGTTCTTCCTGTCGCCCGCGTCCATCCGGCACGCCAACACCTTCTCGTTCGAGCCGTTCAAGGAGGTGGCGCTGCTCTTTGCCGGCATCTTCGCCACCATGGCGCCCGCGCTCGCCTACTTGCAGGCCAACGGCGCGAACATCGGCATTGCGAGCCCGACGCAGTACTACTTTGGCACCGGGGTACTCTCGGCGGTGCTGGACAACGC
>CAZNEU010000165.1:0-2826 GCA_964571915.1 uncultured Phycisphaeraceae bacterium | reverse complement strand
TCCAGCACATCGGGGTGGTCAGGATGCGCGGCCAGCCACTGGTCGATGGTGGCCTGCGGCACCTCGGTATCGGCGGGCTTCTCGTGATGTCCGCCCAGGGCCTCCACGATCTTCTTGTTCTCACCCTCAGCGTCCACGGGTGGTTCGGCGGCCGCGTCGGGCGCAAGTGTTTTCAGGAGGTCGGCCATGGTCGGTTGGCCGGCGCGGGGCAGCAGGCCCCAGACGATGACCTGCCCTTTCGCCCACACCTTGAAGCGCGCCAGAAACTCCGCCCGCGACACCTTCAGCACCTGCTGATACGCGTCTTCCTCGCGCACGCCCGTCGCGTACTGGGCCATCAGGGCCAGCGGCGCCCGCGGGCCGAAGGCTTCGACCATGTACTCGTACATCCAGTGCCCCTGCGCGTACCCCTGCTGCCGATCGGTCGGCTTCCTGGGGCGCACGAAGGCGATGTTGATCTCGCTGAAGTCAAACAGGCGGTCCCGCTCCAGCACCGCCGCGAGCAGGCGGCAGGTGCCCTCATCGCGCGGCTGCTGCTCCAGGTACACCGCCTGGGCCTCGGTGAACCAGTGCGGAATCCGGTTGCCGGTCTTGTCCAGGCCCACGGTGTGGACGTATTCATGCCGCAGCACGCGCGGCCAGTCATACGTGCCCGTGTGGCCCCCGCCCTCGCGCGGAGCCTCCATCGCGATCACCGGCCCGGTGGATGCCGCGATGGTGTGGATCTTGGGCATGCCCGCGATGCGCACCGCGAAGGCCCGGTGGTTGGGCATCAGATCGATGATCGTCTTGCGCGCGGGAGTGTGGTCCAGCCCGCCGGGAACCGCCTCCGGGGCGGAACAGACGCGCCGGTGGTTCTCCTCCAGCACCGGCAGCATCTCGCGGGCCACGAGCGCATCGGGGTCTTCTTCGGTTTCAAGGGGCTGACCGTCGGCCCTGCGGCCGGGCTGATAACGCACGATGAAGTGCTCGCTTTCGAGCCGCGCGTACCCGGCGATGCTCTTGACAAGCGTGAGGCTGTTGGCGGCCCGGATGTGGAAGGGGTCGAACTTCGCGGCCTGTTCCAGCACGTCTCGCGCGGCCTCATCCTCACCCGCCTGCACCAGGAGCAGGCCCAGGTCGATCTTGGGCTCCACCCATCCCGGCTCACGTTCGATGGCGCGCCGGAGCAGGGCCGCGCCGGTCGTGTACTGACGTGCTTCAGACAGCGCCTTGCCCGCCTCGTGCAGTGCGCGGGCCGAGCCGGGCGACAGCGTGTCGAACCCGGCAAGCGTGTCGTCGAGGAGTTGGGTGTCAAACGTGATCGCCACCGCCGCGGCTTCAAGGGCACGCACGTCGCGCGAGTTTGGCAGGGCCGCCAGCGCGGGGGCCAGAGCCTCGCGGGCCAGCACCGGCTCGCTCTGGCGGATCATGGCCCGTGCCCGCAGGGCGCAGGCGTGGGGCGCGGGGCTCTCTCCCGGCGTGCCGCCGAAGACCACGTCCAGCCGCGCCGCGATGCCCTCGCCGCTGGGCATGTCGAAACTCGAAATCGCCATGTCGCCCAGCAGCCGCCACGCGCCCGCCGATGCGGGGCACAGGGCCAGCACTTGGCTGAGCACTTCCTGGGCCTGAGACGGGTTGTCCTTCTCCAGCAGCAAACGGGCCTCGGCCAGTTGCACGGGCCACGCCAGCGGGTCGAGTTGCTCGCGGGCGTGCCGCAGCAGCGCGAGCATGGCGGGGTACTCGGTGCCGCCTTCCTCGGGCCGCAGGCGTGCCACGATGAACGCGGCATCAACCGCCCACGCCGCGTCGAGCGCTTGCTCGGCCCGACCCGCGTTCACGAGCGCCAGCGCCGGCGCGGCGGCCTTCACCGCTTCAGCGCGTCGGCCAAGATCATCCATGGCGCGCACCCGAATCGAGACCGCGCGCATCGAAGCACCATCGTCGAGCAGCGCCAGGGCCGCCGCGGCATCGCCCCGCATGAGCGCGGCTTCAGCGCGATCCAGAACGGGTGCGGCGCCATCGCCCTGGGCGGCAAAGACGGCATCGTTGTACCGGCCGCGCAGCAGCGCATCGGCGGCGATGCGTGCGGGCGTGTCGAGGTCGCCCTCCTCGGCCAGGCCGTGGAACACGCGCAGGCCTTTGGCCTCGTCGGGGGTGAGGAAGGGTGCCCCGATCGCGGCAGCGACGGACGCGGCGACTTCCGGGGTTTCCATCGGCTTGGGGCCGAGGTTCAGGTCGGTCGCGGCGTTGCGGGCGGGAGGAAGGGCGCTGAGCGAGCCCGCGGCGATCCAGAGCGCAAGCGTTGCCGCACAGATGCGAAGCACCGCGGAGGGGCAATGGGGTCCGAGCCTTTTGCGGGGCGTGATCAAGTGCGTCTGCCTCCGTGCCTTCGTGCCTTCGTCACTCCGTCACTCCGTCACTCCGTCACTCCGTCACTCCGTCACTCCTCACTTCCCCTCCGCCTTCCGCACATCGCTGCGAATATCGATGTCCCAGCCGGGCTCGTTGGGGGGCTCGATGGAGAACGCCGCGTCGTCCACCGGCTTGTTCTTCTCCTGGTTGATGAGCAGCACGTCCGTGGAGGAGCCGTCGATGTTGGTCGTCCGCGCCCGCCGGGGCAGAAGGTCGCTCAGGCGATACCACACACGGATATCGGCAAAGTCGCGGGCCTCCGTTGTGCCCTCGCGGGGTTTCAGCACCAGTTGCACCGTTCCCTTGAGCGATTCGGGCAGCACCTTCTCCTCCAGCCCGTCCAGCGGCGCGGCCACACTCGCCTCAAACCGGGCCACCATGTCCGCCTTCTTCTGGCCGATGGGAATCGGGAAAGGCCCCTCGCCGATCTTG
>CAZNEU010000164.1:0-8744 GCA_964571915.1 uncultured Phycisphaeraceae bacterium | reverse complement strand
CGCGTTCTACGCCTTCCCCGACCTGGCCGCCTACCTCGGCAAGAGCACACCCAGCGGCAAGCGGCTCGCCACACCCGCCGAGTTCGCCGCGGCACTCCTCGACGAGAAGCAGATGGCCGTGGTGCCGGGCGAAGACTTCGGCGGCGTGGGACGCACCAGCATCCGCATCAGCTTCGCCTGCTCCGAAGACCAGATCCGCGAGGGGATGAAGCGCCTGCGGGAGTTCTTGCTCGCGTTGCGCTAGGCTCTGTCTGACCGGTGCTCTGGGTGGTTCCGGCTCACTCTGCCAGCATCGAAACGCGCAGGATTCTGGCACGATGCGGGCAGCCGAGGTACCCCACAATGATCCGGCAGGCAGCGCCTATCTGGCACCGGGAATGGTGACCGCCAGGGTGAGACTTTCGGGCCCATCGCGCCGCGCCACCATCTCGCCGCCGCTCGCCCGAACGAGCGTTCGGGCGACGGCAAGGCCCAGGCCGAATCCGTGCTGGTCGTGCCGGGAGGCATCCTTGCGCCAGAACGGCTCGAAGAGATGTGAGAGGTCATCGCCGGTGAGAGACGCGGCCGGGTTGGTGATCTCGATGCGAACGCCGCTCGCGATTGAACATGCACGGACGGTGACCGGAGCCTCCGGCGTCGCGTCGCCGTGCCGCAGCGCGTTGTCGAGCAGGTTGCCGATAACGGAAGCCAGCGTCACCTCTGCCACGCCGGCCACGAGTCCCACGCCCGAGTCGATCCGCACGTGGCGGGCGTCCCCCCCGTGCGTGGCGACGGCGCGAGCCGCTTGTTCCATCAGGATCGGGCCGACCTCGGCGCGTGCCTGCGCATCCGGCGTCGCGCGGCCCGAATCGGCCCGTGCCAGACGCAGCAACGTCTCGCAGAGGGATTGAGCGCGGGCAAGCACGCCCAGCGCGGTGTCGATCGTGCGCGACCACTCCTCGCTGGTGCGCCGCTGGCTGGCGGCAACTTCAAAGAGCATCCTTAACTCCGCGATGGGCGTGCGGAGTTCGTGGCTGGCCGCGGCGCTGAAGCGCCTCTCACGCTCGAACGCCTCCTCGAGCCGGGCCAGGAGGCCGCTGAGTTGTTCTGCGATGGGGCGGAGTTCGGCGGGCAGATTGCCGGCCTCGAATCGCGTGCCGAGGGTGTCGGGGCCGAGCGTCTGCACGCGCCGGGAGAGATCGCGCAGTGGAACCAGTCCGCGCCAGACGGCCCAGCACGACGCGGCAATACCCGCCAGCGCGAGCACGCCGCCCACGCCGGTGATGCACCAGCCGACGATCGACAGTGTGCGGTCCAGGGGGGCGCGGGAGACGGCCACCACCAGACGCACGGGTGGCGCCGGCACACCGTTGCCCACCGATCCGCCCCGGTTCGTGGTCGCGGTGGAGTCGCCGTGTTGCTCAGCCTCCTCGTCGCGCTCGCGGGTAGCGGCAAACTCGATCAGCGCGGCACGCCCGATGCGTCCATCGGGGAGTGTCAGGTCATGCACGCCCGCCGCGACCGCGTGCAGCGCCCCCAACGCCCGCTCGTTGCCTCGCAACGATTCGGAACGCTCGAGCACGCGCCAGTCGCCGTCTTCACGCACCCACGCGACGAAGAACTCGGCATCGGGGTGCCGGGCGTAGCGCGGCATGGCCTCACCCGCGAAGTCCATTTCGACCTTCGTGCCGTCGAACCGGGTGAGCGATTGCAGGGCGGCGGCCCGTGCAACGAGCGCATCGTCGAACTGTGCGGTCATTGCACGCCGTAACACAAGCAACAGCACCATGCCTCCAACGACGAGCAGGAGTGTCATGCTCACGGCAACCAGCGCGGCGGTGCGGCTGCGGATGCTGGTCATGGCTCGTCCGCCCTCAGCATGTACCCGACTTTCCGCCTGGTGTGGATCAGGTCCGGGCAGCCCCTGCCACCCGCCGCGGCGAGTTTCCCGCGCAGCGCGGCGATGGCCGAGTCGATCGCGTTCGAGGTGACCTGCGAGCGCTCGTCGTACAAGTGCTCCTCCAGTTCGGCCCGGCCGACAGGTTTTCCGGCGTGAGCGGCGAGGTACGCGAGCAAACCGTACTCACGCGGTGTCAGGCAGACCGCGACCTCAACCCTCCCTCCCGCCTCACGGCGGGTCAGATGCACCGTCTTGGCCGCGGTGTCGAGCGTGAGTGGGCCGATCCGCACGACCGGGGAGCGTTCCCCATGCCGTCGCCGCGCAAGGGCCTGCACCCGTGCCAGCAACTCCTTGAACGCGAACGGCTTCACCAGGTAGTCATCAGCCCCCGCGGTCAGGCCCCGCACCTTCTCGTCGAGCGTGTCCTTGGCCGTGAGCATCAGAATCGCGGCTGGGATGCGCTTCTCTCGCACTTTGCCCAGCACCGTCAACCCGTCCATTGCCGGCAGCATCCAGTCGAGCACGATCACGTCGTAGTCGGTCGTTTGCGCGTGGATCAGCCCCTGTGTGCCGTCGGCCACCGCGTCCACGGCGTACCCGGCCTCGCGCAGCCCCTGGGCCAGCGAGTTGCGGAGGACGGCGGAATCTTCAACAATCAGGAGGCGCATCGGGTCAGTGTTCGGGTGTGGATCGTCACGGGCTCAACTCGCGGTCGGTGTGTCGTTCAGCACGGGCATCTGGGCGGCTCTCGCTCTCCCGTCCCGCCACGTCGTGTACAGGATCACGGCAACCAAGACCGTCCCAAGCATCATCGACGAGCCGATGGTCCCGAATCCCACACCGCCCTCTTCTGGAGCCTTGGTCAGCACATCGCCCATCGTCGCCCCGAACGGACGGGTGAGGACGAAGGCCGTCCAGAAGAGTCCGACGCTCAGGGTCGGGCCGGCGATCCGCAGCCGCTTGGCCAGCAGGTACACGGCGACGATCAACGCAATGACAGCGCCGATGATGGCCGCGCCGCCCATGAAGCCCAGCCCGGAGTCGTCGGCGAGATAATCGCCCAGCGACGTGCCCAGCGTGTTGGAGACGAGGATCGCCGACCAATAGAAGACCTCGGCCCGGCGCGAGCGGACATCGGTGACCGAGAGTGACTTTTCGACCAATCGCCAGACGGTCAGCACGCCCACGAGCAGCGAGAGCAGGATCGCGCTGCCTGTGGCGTACCCGATGCCCAGGCCCGGGCCGTCGCCGTGTGCGCTGGTGCGGTTCATGAAGTCGGACATCGTCGTGCCCGCCGTGCTGGTGGCAAGGATCACGGCCCAGTACAGGAACGGGATGTAGCGTTTCGCCCACAGCTGACCCGCGAGCACCACCACGAAGCCAGACATCAGGACGATCGTGCTGACCAGGTAGCCGATGTGGAGGGTCATGGAGAACAGATCGCCCGCTGTTTCGCCGAGCGTGGTCGCCGCGATCTTCATGACCCAGAAGAGGAACGTGAGCGCAGGGAGCTTGCTGAGGGCCGTTGATCGTGCGTGGAGCATCGGGCGCGGTTCCTTGCGGCGTGCAAGCGTGCGAGAGCGTATGAAACCGCCATTCGCCCGGTGGGGCGGCGGGCGGTGTTGGAGCGTTGCTCAGTCCTTCTCGTCCTTCTTCCCGTCGTGCTTCTCGCCCTTGTCGTCGTCGTCCCCCCTGGACTCGTCCTCGATGTTGCCCGAGGCATCAACCTTCACCTCGTGCGTCTTGCCGTCGATGACGATCTCGATCTCGTAGAACATCCTGGTCACGACGAACGGGTTGGCAAACGTGGCCTTGGGGTAGTCCTTCTTCAGCGCGGCCATCACGGCTGCCGGGAGTTTGCCTTCGCTCGTGCCCTTCTCGGTCTCCATCAGTTCACCGCCGGTCGAGAAAACCGCCGCGCACTTGACCGCGCCCTCATTGTACTCGACCTCGTACTGCACCACGTCCTCGTCGTCCTCCTCCTTGATGACCTTGGTGATGCTCTTGGCGTCGCCCGCCAGTTTGATCGCGGCGGCCCGCACGGCCTCGGGGGCCTTTTCCAGGGTGATGACTTCTTCCTCGTCGCCTTCCTTCTCCTCACCATTGGGCTGGGCCTGTCCGGCGGGTTGCGCCGGCTGGCCGGACTGGGCAAAGGCCCAGGCGCCCGCGCCAGCGAGCAGGGCGACCGAGACGAATCCGACCGAGAGTTTCCGAGTATCCATGCGATGGCTCCCTGGCCGAGCGGTACACTCCGCCGCGGCGGCGAGAAATGATTGGCGGAACACGCGTCCCGTCATGCAGATATTAAAGCAACATGCCGCAGCGAAACATGACGCGAATGTGTCGCCCCGGCCGGGTCGGAGTCCTGCCGAATCCAGCGAGAGTGGCGGGTGCCGGCGCAGTCGCGTGCATGACTCCGCGGGCGACTTCATCCACGGTGAAACGGCCAGAACCCCGGTCTCTCACACCCACCGATCCGCGATCCTCCGCGTACGGCCCCTTCGTGTTGGGCGTCTGTGTGCGGCCTGCGGGCGGCTGCCGCTGGCCGGGACCACCCACAAGCCGGCAAGCGTGGTCTCCTGCGTGCCAGGCGCGGGCCTCCGCTCGGGCTGTCCCTCGACTATGCTCGCCGCTGATCGCCTTACCCGGAGCCTTGCCATGGCCAAGAAAAGCAACCGCCGCCGCGCCACGCGGTCGTCCGCCCGCGCCAAGCCCGCCGTCCGCAAGCAGTCATCGCCCGCCAAGAAGGCCGCGCCCGCGCGGCATCGCCGCAAGAAGGCCGCGGGCAGTGCCCGCAGCGCCCCGCGTGCGCCCGCTGCGGCCGCGAGCGGAAGTGCGATGAACCGGGCCGAGGCCCAGAAACTCCTCGACTGGATCCACGCCTTCACCAACAAGATGATCGACACATGGCCCGCGGACAAGGCCACGTTCCAGAGCGCGCCGACGGACAACCATCTGCTGTGGACCGTGGGCCACCTCGCCACAACCTACACATGGCTCACCGGCCTGCTCACCGGCACCATGGGCACCGGCGATGGCGGCCCGCTCCCCGCCTCGTACAACGATCTGTTCGGCTACAAATCCGCCCCCAAGCCCGGCGCGGCAGACTACCCGCCCCTGGCCGAGGTCCGCCGCCACATGGACGCGGCTTACGGCCAGTTCGTCGCCGCGCTGCGTGGTCTTACGGAGGCCGACCTCGCCAAGCCCTGCGCCATGGACGCGATGGGCTTCGCCTCCACACGCCTTGACGCGGTGCTGAAGGGGTGCTGGCACGACGGCTGGCATCAGGGCCAACTCAGCACGCTGCGGCGTGCGCTGGGCCTGCCCGGCGTGATGTGAAGGATGAGTTGACGAGTTGACGAGTTGCGCGTTGACGAGGTGCGTGCGCGCGACAGTCAGGCCGTCGCCCGGGCCAGCCGATCAGCAATCGCAAGCCAAATCGCCGTCGCTTGCGCATCCGGCCCCTCGATCGGCGGACGCTCGATGGCGATCAGGTCGGCACGGCCCCCGCCGCACGCCCACGCGTCCGCCTCGCGCAGGGCCGCGTACAGCCGGGCCGCGTAACCGGCCGCCTCCACCGGCATCCGCATCAGCGTGCAGCCGCGCGAGGCCCACCCCTCGTCCTCCGCCGCAACGGTGTACGCCAGGGCCACGATCCGCTCCCCGTCCTCCACCAGTTCCTCGATCAACTCCCACGAGTCAAACAGCGCGGCCCGCGTGCGCGGAGCGTAATGCGTCGGCAGCGTGCCCGGCGATGCCAGCGGCCCGGGGCTTGTGCCGCGTGCGCCCGCCGCCGTGTGCGTGCCCGCGGCATCCGCCACGGCCACGCCCAATACCGCCGCGAGGGCCTGGGCACCGACCACGCCCCGCCGCAGCACACGCGCCGGACCATCGGCCAGCGATACAACCGTGGACTCGATCCCCGTGCCGCACGAACCCCCGTCGAGCACCATCACATCGCGCTCGCTGAAGGCCTCGCGCACGTGCGCGGCCGAAGTGGGCGACACACGCCCGGATGCGTTCGCGCTCGGGCCCACCAGCGGCCCGCCAAACAGCATGAGCAGGGCCGCGGCCGTCGGGTGATCCGGCGAGCGCACCGCCACCGTGGTCGCGCCGGGTCCGCCGACGACGTTGTCGGGCACGCCCGTGCCTCTGGGCAGCACGATCGTGAGCGGGCCGGGCCAGAATGCCCGCGCGAGCCGCTCCGCGGCATCCGGCCACTGGGCCACCACGCGCCGGGCCATGGCCGATCCACTCACATGGACGATCAGCGGGTTGTTCGCCGGGCGGCCCTTGAGGGTAAACACCCGCTCCACGGCCGCGGCGTTGAGCGCATCGGCGCCCAGCCCGTAGACGGTTTCTGTGGGGAACGCAACCACGCCGCCCGCACGGAGCCGGGCCGCGGCGGCCGCCAGGTCGTCGTGCGAGGTGAGCACCGGCGCGTCGTCGGGAGTGGGGGGGTGAAGGGGAGGAGTGGCCACGGGAGATTGTTGGTGCCGCGCCGTTACCTGGGTTCCGGCAGCACGGGCGACGCGGGGAGCGTGGCGGACTCCAGGCCGGGGTTGTTCTGCTCGAACGTGGCCGACACATCGAACTTGATGCGGTTGCGCTCCAGCGCGTTGCCCATGGCCGCGGCGAGGCTGGCCATGGCGGTGTTGTAGTCCGTCAGGGCGACCAGTTCCTGCAGTTCGGCCCGCGCCACGGCCTCCTGCTTGCGGAGTTTGAGGTCCAGGAACTCGGGCGACAGGGCCTGCAGCGTCTCCTCTCGCACCTTCGTCGTCCGCAGGTCCTCCGCCGCCGCCAGGCGGAAGGCCCGGGCCTGCTCGATGAGTTGGTAGCCCGTCGCCACGTCTCGCAGCGCGTTCTTCACGTCCAGCACGATGCGTTGCACCACGTCCCGGTACACGGCGACCGATTGCATCTTCTCCAGCCGGCGCAGGCGCAAGCCCGCCTCGGCGGCGCGGTTGCCCACCGGTTGCTCGAACTGCAGGCCCACCAGGTACGTGACGAGTTCGGCCTCCAGTTCCCTGCTCACGGCGCGATCGGAACTCTCCGCCAAGCCGCTGAAACGCACCTGAGCCCGCAGGTCCAGCCGCGGCAGGCGGGCGTTGTCGGCCAGCCGCTGACGGATGGAGGAATCGTCAATCCCCAGCAGCGCCCGCGCCACCTCCGGGCGGTTGGCCAGGCCCGTCTGGATGGAGTCGAGCAGACTGAACCGCACCGGGGCGTCGATGGGCCGATCGATCGGGAGGATCAGCACCTCCGACCCGATGGTGAGTTCCGGGTCGTTGAGGAGGCTCTTGAGTTGGTCGCTCGCCGAGCGCACCGTGTTCTCGGCCCGGATCACGTCGCCGCGCCGGCTCTCGACCGCGGCCACGGCGTTGGAATACTGCGAGGGGTTGGTGTCAAACTCGCGCCGATCGCGCAGCACCATGCGGACTTGCATGCCGCTATCGAGCAGCCGTTTGGAAATCTGCAGGCTGCCGTAGGCCCGCACGAGCGACCAGTAGGCCGTCTCGGTCTGCGTGATGGTGGTGAGGAGTTGGGCCCTGAGTTGGGCGATCTTGTCGCGTTCGCTGTTCTCGGCGATGCGCACCTGCGCCAGGGCCACGTCGCTGCCGAAGCCGCGCAGCAGGGGCTGATCCAGTTGCACGATCGTGTCGCTGGCTACGGCCGGGTCGGGCACGGCCACGATGCCGCGGGTCCCGTTGTCGGAATAGTCCATGCTCTGCTGCACCGTGAACGAGCCGCCCGTGGTCAGGGCCCGGCGCAGGCCCGCCTGCGTGCTCAGGACCTGGCGCTCGTCGAACGTGCGCGCGGGCGTCAGCCCGGCAAACTGCTGCGTGCTCACGCTCTCCGCATCAATCGAGTTCCACGTGAAGTTCGTGAAGAACAGCCAGTCGAAGGCGGCCTGCGCCGCCAGCAGCCGGGCCTCGTCAATCGCGGGGGTCAGCCGCGCAAACTGCACCGAAAGGTTGTTGCTCACCGCCGTCAGCACGGCCCGCTGCAGGCTCACGCTCACCGCCTGCTGCTCGCCGCCCACCAGCGACGACCCGAACTGCACGCCCGTCTCGCTCACACGCCCCACCGGCACCAGGTCCGCCATGCCCGGCAGCGGGTACGACCCCGGCCCGGACTCCTTCTCCAGTTGCTTCAGCACCGACTCTTTCAGTTCCAGCGTCGGCACACGCGCGGCACGCCAGGTTTCCTGCGTCTCGGGCCGGCCGGCCGGCTCACGCAGTTCGCGTCTCATCGAGTCGGCGATGGACCGGCGAAGTTCCGCCTCGGGCGGCTCCATCGAAGCGTCCATCGGCGAGTTGCACCCCCCGCCATCCCCGACCACCGTGCCGGCCAGCGCCGCCAGGGCCAGCCGCACCGTCCATCGTGTACGCCATGTGGAGCCGGTGCCCATAGGTAGAGGCGACAGTACGGGCACGCACGCGCGCCGTCAAAGAAAAGCCGCGCGATGACGCCAAGGTTCCAGACCCATGTGCAACTCGCCGACACGCCCTTGCGCCCTTATCATCGCGACAGGGCAATCCTCTCCCGCACGATTTTCCCGGAGACCGACCGTGATGACCCGCCTCCCTGCCGCTCGCTTCTCGTGTGTCTTCCGCACGTTCGCCCGCGCGGCCGGTCGGGTGCCCCTGGCTCTCGTGGCCGCCGGCGCCGCCTTGCTGGCGGGCGCGCCAGCCGCGGCCGCCGAGCCCTACGCCGCCGTGGTGGCCCGAGATGACACCCCGCTGCGCTCCGGCCCCGCGGTGCTGCACTACCCGGTGGCGAACCTGAAGCGCGACACGCTGCTGAGCGTGGACGGCGAGGAGAGCGGGTTCCTCCGCGTCTCCTATCCGGCCGGCATCAAGGC
>CAZNEU010000163.1:0-2798 GCA_964571915.1 uncultured Phycisphaeraceae bacterium | reverse complement strand
TGTGAGCGCACGCGGCGTGGGGGCCGGAGCGCCCGCGGCCACCACGTTGCCGACGATCGGCACGATGATCTCTTCCAGGTCCTTCGAGTCGGTACGGATGATGACCTTGCCGTTGATGGGGCCAGCCTGCGGGGGCGCTATGCCCGAAACAAACACGTGATAAGCGGTGCCGTTGGTGTTGGGAACGGGCTCCATGTCAACGACGAGGTTGAGGTCGGTGATGCCCTCGGTCTCGAGGCCCAGCACCTCGAACTTCACGCCGTTGCGGGCCTCCAGCCGGAGCGTGCGCTTCCACGCCTCGCCGGGCGTGCCCAGCCGGAGCGGGATGCGGTCGGGCAGGATGCGCACGTCGCCCACCACATCTGCCGAGAGGGGCACGCTGACACTGGCCCGCTTCGCATCGGTGGTCTTGAGTTCGAGCACGCTGCGGTAGGAGCCGAGTCTGGTGTTGTCGGGCACCTTCACGTTGTATGTGAGTTTGACGAGTTTCTCATCGCCCTCGCTGATCACCTCGCGTGTGCCGCGCTCCACAATGAACGTCGGGTCCTTGGCCCTGGCCTCGGAGATGTCGAACGACTCGCCGCGCCCCGTAACGGTGAGCAGCATCTGGCCCTGCTTGCCAAAGCGGACCTCGCCCATCGTGAGGCTCATGGGCTCCATGCTGACGCGCGGCAGAATCTCCACGTCGAACGTGAGTTCATAGCGCTTGCCGTTGGGCGGCTCGTCGGTGTCCACCGTGATGTGCTTCACCTCTTTGCCGCGCCGGTTCGTGGGGTTGAAGGTGATGTCGATCGTGCCCTCTTCGCCGGGGCCGTAGGTCTTCTTGGTGAGCGGGACAGACGTGCAACCGCACGCCGTATGCACGTTGTTGATGGTGATGGTGCGGTCGGAGGTGTTCTTGAACTTGAAACCGTGCGGCATCGACACGTCATCGCTGATACGGCCGAAGTCGTGGCGATCGGCCACAAAGTTCAACGCCCGGGGCGTGCTGTCTGTGGGTGGCGGTGCTGGGGCCGGCAGGCCGCCGCCCGGCTTGGTGAAGTCCGGCGGGCCTTTCAGGGGTTCCATCCGTGGTTGGCCAAACGCGCTCCCGGCAAGGGCCAGAATCACCACCACAGCGCTCGAAGAGGTTCGCCTGTTCATGTTTGCTCCACCGTGGAAAAAGCCTTCGCTGATGGTACTCTGCCACCGCCGCGCACACGCGCGATGGTCGGAGTCTTGCAACGGCCGCGCCAACGGGCTTGTGGCCCCGCCGCGAGACGTGTGGTTCTTCCTTCGACCATGTAACGCGCTCGGACAAGCCCGCAAACAAGTTGAGGTGGCCCGCCCGTCCGCACGCCCGCCACACCACGCCACCTCGCTGCGAACCACCAAACTCTTCCGAGCGCGGCCAGCCCGCCGAAGAATGACCGATCCGGTCGCTGCGTTGCCAAACGGTTCGAACATGACCCAAACATCCGCCAGCGACCCACGCTTATCGGACTGGCACGCCCGCTTCTCGCGGGCCGTGGCTCGTTGGTTCGCAACGAAAACAGCCGGGCGGCGAGACGTGGCCGACGACCTGAGCCAGCGCACCTGGCTGGCACTTGCCCGTTCCCTCGCGGCCAGCCGCTACGACCCCGCTCTGGCCGCGCCCAGCACGTTCGTGTACGCCGTCATGCACAACATCTGGCGGCAGCACGCGGCCGCGCTGGCACGGGCGCACGCGCCAGAGCCGACAGGGGCACCGCACGGGCAGGGGGGCGCCACGGAGGCATCCGATGCCGCGGCCGGCGCGGAACTGATCGAGGTGGTGCGAGAACTGCTCACGCCCGCGGCCGGCTCGGCCGGGCTCGACGCGGAGACCACCCACACGCTCCGCCTCATCGCGGAGGGTGTGTCAGACCGAGAACTGGCCTCGCGGCTGGGCGTGGCGGCCAGCACGGCCCACGCCCGCAAGCAGGTCGCCCTGGGACGATTGCGGACGGCGATTCAGGAGCGTGTACCCCGGATTACCCCGAGCGCACATGGCTCGGGCGCGAAGAACCCACGGGGTACACCATGACTCTGAGCGATGCACAACTTGAAGGCCTGCTGCGTGCCGCGCACGAGGCCGAGGCCTTTGAGCGTGATGCCCTGAAGCCCGTGGGCCGAATCTGGACCGGCGGGCGTGCGGGCCTTGCGGTGGCGGCGTGCGTGGCCGTGGGCACGCTCGTGGTGTGGCTGCTGGTGCCGCGCGCGGGCCCCGCCGCACCCGTCGCCATCAGGACCTCGCCGTCGATTCCGGCCGCCGCGTTCCGCACCGTGGTCATGGCCATTGCCGAAGACGATGCCGGCCAACTCGCCTGCGTGGGCTGGGCAGACCACTGCCTGACACCCGGCACCACCCTGGCCGACATCGACACCGGCGAACTGGAATCCATCGGGGCCGCGCTGGCGTGCATCCCCACGTCGCCGCGCGTGCTGATTGTCGGCCTGGAAGGCCCGGCCGCATCGCTGCCGAGTTCGGACGCGGAGGCCTGGTCCATCGCGGGGTGCTTCCGGGCCTCGGCCTGGTGCGACACCAGCACGTTTGACGAGCGTTCGTGCGCCAACACGGTGTGTGCCGCGCCCACGGTGGCGGTGCGGATCGCGTCGTTGCTGCGATAGGCCTGTGCGAACGCTCGCGGGGGCCGGCTGTTCTCGCTATCCTCGTGCCCATGAGACCGCCCGCCATTGCCGCCGCGCTCGTTGCCGCGTTTCTCCTCGCCGGCGGCGCGGCCGGCCAGACCTCCACGCAGTACACGCTCGACCCGGCCGGTGCGTGGAAAGCCGGCGCT
>CAZNEU010000162.1:0-12967 GCA_964571915.1 uncultured Phycisphaeraceae bacterium | reverse complement strand
GGGCTTCGGCTTGGCCGCGGGCTTGGCCGTTGGCGAGAGGGCCGCGGCCGGAGCGGCCGCGGGTGTGGCGGGCGGCTCCGCCGCAAGGGCCGCGGAGAGGCCCAGCACGGCGAGCAGCGCGGCGACGGAGCGGGCGGTGGTGGAGGGCATGTGGGTTCCCTTTCTCTGATTGGACATCTCAGGGTACACCTTCGCCGCCGCCCGGCTGCGGCCGCGCGAGGCCCGAGATCACTCAAACCGGCTTGCGATCCAGCAACCGGTACCCGATTGCTTCCAGCACATCCGGGTCCTCGATCCGCTCGCGCCCGGCCAGGTCGGCGATGGTCCGGGCCACGCGCCGGATCTTGTCGTAGGCGCGGGCCGACAGGCCCAGGCTCGTCATGGCCTGACCGATGAGCGCGTGCGCGGAGGGCTGCATGGGCGCGAGCGTGTCGAGTTTGCGGCCTGAGAGGCGGGCGTTGGGCGTGGAGGCACCCTGCCGCGCGGCCTGGCGTGTGCGCGCGGCAAGCACCTGCTCGCGCATGGCCGCGCTGCTTGTGCCGCGCGGGCCGGTGGAGGCGGAAAGGTGCTTCCAGGGCACGGCGGGAGCCTCGACGTGCAGGTCGATGCGATCGATGAGCGGGCCGGAGATTTTGGAGAGGTACTTTTCCATCGCGCCGCGGCTGAAGGCATCGCCGGGCATGTCGCCCTTGGGTGTGGGGTTCATGGCGGCCACAAGCATGATGTTGGCAGGGAAACGCACGGCCGAGTGCGAGCGGGCGATGGTGACAACGTGGTCTTCCAGCGGCTGCCGCAGGGTTTCAAGGACCGCGCGGGGGAACTCGGGGAGTTCATCAAGGAAGAGCACGCCGCGGTGGGCCAGCGAGACCTCACCGGGGCGAGGGACGGCCCCGCCGCCGACGATGGCCGCGCTGGAGGCAGTGTGGTGGGGGGAGCGCACGGGGCGCGTGCTGATGAGTCCTGCGTTGGCGGGCAGTTCGCCCGCGGCGGAGTAGACGCGGGTGATCTCGATCGCTTCCTCCGGCGAGAGCGGCGGAAGGATGCCGGGCAGGGCCTTGGCCATCATGGTTTTACCGGTGCCGGCGGGGCCGAGCATGAGCAGGTTGTGGCCCCCCGCCGCGGCCACGACGATGGCGCGCTTCACGGCCTCCTGGCCCTTCACATCCGCGAAGTCCACCTCCGCCGTGGCGGTGCTGAGGAGCGCGGCGATATCGAGCGGCGCGTGCGGGGTCGCTTCGATCTGACCGTTGAAGAGGCCGACGACTTCGCTGAGCGTGGAGACGCCGATGGCCTCGATGCCGGGAACGACCGCGGCCTCGGCCGCGTTCTCGCGCGGCACGATGACACCCCTGAGGCGGAGTTGGCGGGCGAGGTCGGCCATGGCGATCACGCCGCGCACGGGGCGGAGGCGGCCGTCAAGGGCGAGTTCACCGGCGAGGAGGTAGTGGCGCAGATCGAGGGGTTCGATCGCGGCGGGGGGTTCGGGTTCGTCGGCGAAGGGGTCGAAGGTGGATGCCGCGGCGGCGTTGGCGTGTGCTGCCGCGCTCGCGGCGGGCTTGGGCGCGGCGGTGGCCTTGGCACCCGGTGGCTGTGTGCCTGAGGGTGCCGCGCCGCGGCCACGCGCGGCTGGCGTGCGGGCAGCGCTGCCCGCGGGGCGGATGACGCCCGTGCAGACGAGCAGGCCGACGGCGATCGGCAGGTCGTAGAGCGGGCCTTCTTTGCGGACCTCGGCGGGTGCGAGGTTGACGACCAGGCGGGCGGTGGGGAAGGCGTAGCCGGCGTTGACAAGAGCGGACTTCATCCGCTCAATGGACTCTTTCACGGCCGTGTCGGGGAGGCCGACGACGACGGAGGACTCTTTGCTGACGGTGATGTCAAAGTCGACCTCGACCTCGCAGTGGAGGGCGTCGATGCCTTGGAGGACGTAAGACTGGACGCGGGCGAGCATGTGCCGCGGAGCATACCGGATGCCGGGAAGGCATGGGGGCGAGAGGCCAAATGGCTAAATGACGACATTGCGATACGAGGGGCCTGGGCGTTTGCACGCACCGAGGTCCGGTCAGGGCACCGGCCCTCGGTGGCACGGGCGGCTCAAGCGTTCCACTTCTTCTCAGCCGGGCCGGTGTAGATGGAGAGGGGCCGGATCAGGCGGTTGTCGGCGTGCTGCTCGGCGATGTGGGCGCACCAGCCGGTGATGCGTGCCGCGACGAAGATGGGCGTGTATTGCGGAACGGGAATGCCCATGACGAAGTACGTCATGCCGCAGGGGAAATCCACGTTGGGGTGGATGTTCTTCTTGGTGAGCATGATCTGCTGCACCTGCTCCCCCAGAGCAAACCACTTGGGTGCGGGGAGGCCGCCGGGCGCGCCGGGAACTGCCGCGGCCATTTTCTTGCCGAGCGTGTGCAGGATGCCCGCGCGGTGGTCGCCGTTCTTGTAGACGCGGTGGCCGAAGCCCATGAGTTTGCGCTTGGTGTCGAAGGCGCTGAGCATCCAAGCGTCAACCCTGGGCGTGCCGATGCCGCTCTCGCCCACGTCCTTGAGGATTTCCTTGAGCATGTCCATCGCGGCCTCGTTCGCGCCGCAGTGCCGCGGCCCCTTGAGCGCGGCGATGCCGCCGGTAACGGCCCCGTGCATGTCGCTGAGCGTGCCCGCGATGACGCGCGTGGTGAACGTGCTGGCGTTAAACTCGTGCTCGGCGTAGAGAATCAGCGACACGTCGATCACGCGCGTCTCTTCGGCGGTGGGCTTGCGGCCCGTCATCACATAGAGAAGATTGGCGGCGTGGCTGAGGGATGCGTCTGGCGCAACGGGGGCGCGCCCGTCGATGGCGTTCTGCATGTGGCCGATGATGGTGGGAATCTTGGCGAGCAGGCGCTTGCTCTTGCGCAGGTTGGCCTCGGGGCTGTTGTCCTGACAATCCGCATCCACGTGGCCCAGCAGCGAGACGGCGGTGCGCAGCACGTCCATCGGCACGGCCGTGCCGGCCTTGAGGGGCGTGGCCGCGTGCATGAGGAACTGCTCGACGCTGGCGGGGAGCGAACGCTCCGCGATGATCTCCTTCTTGAAGCGATCAAGTTCCGCCGGTGTCGCCTTGTGGCCTTCGAGAAGAAGGAACGCGACATCCTCGAAGGTGGAGTTCGCGGCGAGATCGTGGATTTCGTAGCCGCGGTAGATGAGCGTGGATTGCTCGATGGAGCAGATTGCGGTCTGGCCGCCGATGACGCCTTCGAGGCCGCGGGCGAGCGCGGCGGCCTTGTCCGCGGCGATGGAAGAAGCGGGCTTGGAGGAGGCGTTGGCGGGGGGAGTGGAAGGGGCGGCGGTGGTCATGGTGGATAGTAGGAATCTCACCCAACCCGAGGCTCGTGCAAGGGTTGCCTTGTGCCGGGTGTGGGTCTGGTCCTGCTGCCGCTGATGGCGCTGCTCAACTACCTGGTCTTCCGCAAGCGGGTGTGCCACGATCATCGGCGCAGCGCCGATGATCGTGTTCTGAGCGCGTCGGTATGCCCGCTGCTGCACGATCATCCGTCCAAGCACGGATGATCGTGGCACCCGGCGCGCGCCATTGAAGGAGTTGCGCAGGCCGTCGTACCGAGCTGTGATCCAATCATGGCAGCCCCCTGACGGAAGCGGCAGGCGTTGAGGCATCGCCTCAACCGCCCGCGCGCTCACGCCGCGCGACGCGTGCGCGACCCCAGCACCGCGCGCAGGCCCGCGGCGATCAACTGGGCGCGGCTCAGTTTCAGCGCCTTGGCCCGCCGATCGGTCTCTGTCAGCAACCTTCGCTCGATTGTTACCGAGATGGTTTTTGCACCCGCACCCACCCGTGGCCGGCCGCGCTTGCGGTGGGCCCGTGCCCAAGCGGCCTTCTGCACGGCGGAGAGCGGCCGCGCGGCGGCCGAGCCCTCGGGCGCGTCGAACGCCGCTGTGGCGGCGCGCAACTGCGCAGCGGTCATCTTCCAATACGGGACAGCGGGCCTGGTGTTGCTCATGGTAAACCCCTTCGCCGTGCGCGGCGGTTGATGCGCCGCTTCTCGGCCTCTGTCAACGGGCGGGCGTGGAGGACGTACACGGTGTCGTCGGGATCGAGCACGAACACGACCTGAAGCAGCCGCCCGGCTCGCGCGCGGCCCCACACCAGAAACTTGTCATCCGCAACTTCAAGCGGATACGGCTTGCGTGCGCCACGCACGACGTCCTCCGCCTCGTCGGCTTCAACGCCGTGCCGGGCGATGTGCTCGATGTTGGGCAGGTTCCATCGGAACTCGACGTGCACGGAATATACTATATACTAAATTCATGGGCCGTCAAGTCCGTTCCCGGTGTCATTCCGCACGCCCACCGGCGATCGTGCGTGCCCCCTCCCTCTATCATTCCCTCGCCCCGCCCGCACACCCTCCGAGGAACCCTCTCCATGTCCGCATCGACCACGCCCGTCATTCTCGCCGCGAAGAGGACACCCATCGGCCGGTTCTTCGGCGGCCTGTGCAAGGTGCCCTCGCCCACCCTGGGCGCGTACGCCATCAGCGCGATCTTCGCCGAGCACGCGGCCGTGAAGGCGGCGGTTGATGAAGTGATCATGGGGTGCGTGCTGCAGGCGGGCGTTGGGCAGAACCCGGCGCGGCAGGCCGCGCTCAAGGCGGGCCTGCCCGAGACCATCTCCGCCCAGACCGTCAACAAGGTTTGCGGGTCGGGCTTGCAGGCCGTGATGTCTGCCGCGCAGAGCATCAAGGCGGGGGACAACCAACTGGTGATCGCCGGGGGCTTTGAGAACATGACCGGCGCGCCGCACTTCGCCCGCGTGCGCGAGGGCGTGAAGTATGGCCCGGCCACCATGGAAGACCACATGGCCTACGACGGCCTGCGGTGCGCGTTTGAGTGCTGGGCCATGGGCAACGCGGCCGATCACATCGCCCGCAAGTATGAGGTGAGCCGTTCCGAGCAGGACCGCTTCAGCGTGCAGAGCCACCAGCGCGCGGCGGAGGCGACCAAGAGCGGCCACTTCAAGAGCGAGATCGTGGCGCTGACGGCCGAGCACTGCATGGACAAGAAGAGCCCCGGCGTGAGCGCGGACGAAGGGATCAGGGCCGACACGACCATCGAGGGCATCGGCAAACTGCGGGCTGCGTTTGACAAGGAAGGCACCGTGACGGCCGCGAACGCCAGCCAGATTTCCGACGGCGGCGCGGCTCTGTGTGTCGCAAGTTTGGCCAAGGCTGAGCAACTGGGCATCAAGCCGATCGCCAGGATCGTGGCGTACCACACCAGCGGTGTGGCACCCAAGGACATCTTCGCGGCACCGATCGAGGGGATCGCGGGTGTGCTGAAGAAGGCGGGGTTGGGGGGGAAGGATATTGATCTGTGGGAGATCAATGAGGCCTTTGCCGCGCAGGTGCTGGGCAACCTCAAGGGGCTCAAGGCTCTGGGCGTGGAGATTCCCGAGAGCCGCCTGAACATCTGCGGCGGGGGCGTGGCTCTGGGGCACCCGATCGGCGCGAGCGGGGCGCGGGTGCTGACGACGCTGATTCACCAGTTGCACCGTACCGGCGGCAAGCGCGGCGTGGCGGCCCTGTGCCTGGGCGGGGGCAACGCTGTGGCGATGGTGGTGGAGGCGTGAGACAGACGTCAGACGTCAGACGCGAGACGGGAGGGGGGAGCCCGGAAGTTGCTCCTCACGCGATCCCGTGATTCCTTCGTGCCGGAGTTTCCCCGCCGCGGCGGGTGCCTTCCGTCCCCTGCCGGTCTATCCTTCGCGTCGTCGCCGGAGAGGTGGCCGAGCGGCTGAAGGCGACGGTTTGCTAAACCGTTATACAGCCCTCAAGCTGTATCGGGGGTTCGAATCCCCCCCTCTCCGCTTTCTTATCTCTGGCCACGCTTGGGCCGCACAATGAGATTGCCCGAACCCGCGGGTTTACACAGCCGCGGCGATCCGCTGCACCAGCCAGACCATCGCCATGCCCGAGATGCCCAGCGACAGCGGGACGGCCATGCGCCGGCGGTACCACGCTCGCCCGCGGCACCACCCCAGCGCCGCGAAGGCGAGAGCGAGCACGGCCAGGTGCCCCGCCTCCACGCCCACGGTGAACGCGGCCAGACTCGCGACGAGTTGCCCCTTGGGGAAGCCCGCCTCGTTGAAGGCCGTGGCCACGCCCATGCCGTGCACGAGGCCGAAGAGGAAGGCGACGATGGTTCGCTTCGCGTCGGCCTTGGCGGTGAACAGGTTCTCGATGCCCACGAAGATGATGGAGAGAGCGATGAACGGTTCCACGACCCATGACGGCAGGCCGATGATGCCCAGCGAGGTGAGCGTGAGCGTGATGGTGTGGGCCACGGTGAACGCGCAGACCTGGATGAGCACGGGCCGCAGGCGCGGGCTGAGCAGGAAGAGGCCGAGCACGAAGAGGCCGTGGTCGGCCCCGTGCGGGATGATGTGGGTGAAGCCCAGCGCGGCGAAGCGTTTGAGGATGGCCCAGGTGCCCTGAGTCGCCGCGGCGATCTCCGGTGCCGCGCCGGGGGCGGCCACACCGCTCGCGTCGCCCGAGTGCGAGGTGAGGGCAAACTCGGGCGAGAGTTCGTTGGGCGTGAGGGGCAGCGCCACGGGCTCATGGCCGGTGCGTTCCACGGCAAGGATCAGATCGCCGAGCATTTCGGGAAAGCGGACCCGGAAGGCCCGCGCCCCGGCCGGCAGCGCGGCGTGCGCCGTCATCTCCAGCCTCACAGGGAGCGGGTACCAACGACGACGACGCTGCCAGTCGCGCACATCGGCAAGCGTGGGCGCGGCGACCACCTCCAACGGCACACGCGCGCCGTCCACCGTCAGCACGCAGAGCGTGGCGAAGCGCTGCCGCGCCTCTGCAAGGGCCCGGTCGAGGGCCTCGTCCGGCCCGGCGAGCAACTCGAACATCGGGCCGTCGGGGATGTTCCGCGACGTGTCGTTGAGGGCGAAGGCCAGCACATCGTGCATCACCACGATCGTCAGTTCGTTGGTCGCAGAGACGCGAACCGTCGCCACGGCATCCACCGGCGGGTGAGCCGCCGCCCGCGCGGCAAGGCCCACGAGGGCCAACAGACAGGCGGCGCGTGCCCGCCGGCGGGCGCGGCTCACCGCACGCTCCGGCTGCGCACGCCGCGTTTCACTTGCCCGGTCCTGCCTGCCGCAGGGCTTCCAGCGCCTCCTCGGGCAGAGCGTCAGGCCACACCGTGAAGCGTCGCACTTCGCCCTCGAAGCGGCGCTTGCGCTCCCAGGGGTCGAGCGGCAGGATGTGGATGATGTTCTCATCGTCGGCCAGTTGCACGGGGCCCTCGGCCACCTTGCGGCCGTTGTCATAGACGCGGACGGTCGTGCCGTTGTACGTGGCGCTGAGCATCTGCCACTGACCGGGGTTGAACGATGTGCGTGTGGGCACATCGCGCAGGCGGCTCCAGAAGCGCAGGCCGCCGGCGAACTTGCAGAGGTAGCGGCCCGCGCCGTCCTTCGTGTCGTCGCACGCGCCAAACCCGGCGATCACCGTGCGGTTCTCCGGGCGCTTGTCGGTGCGAGCGAACATGTTGATCGTCCACGGGTCCGTCCCCTTCACGGGCAGGCCGGGAACATCCTTCACGATCGTGGTCTCGCCCGCGGGAACGGTTTCGAGCGAGAAGACGGGGCCGCGCACGCTGAACGTGGCGCTGGCTGAGGCGAGCGTGTTGCCGGCGGGTGAGCCGTCTTTGATGTTGGTGGCCCGGAGCGTGTAGACGACATCGGGCCTGGGTGGCTCGGCGAGGCGGAGGTGCAAGGAGCGACGGTTGAACCCATACGACGCGTCCGAGTGGGCGATGGGCGGGTCGATTGTGTATCGCGCGGCTTGCGTGGCGGACTCGTCCACATCCTCCGAGAACACCAGCCGCACCCGGCGCGATCCGAACGCCCCGACCGCGCGCACGAGCGTGGGAGGCGTGGTGTCGTTCACGTTGAACTTGGTGGTGGCGATCGGCCCCGGCGCGCCCGTGGCATCCAGCACCGCGGCACGCAGCGTGAGAGGCCGGTCAACGCGGATGGGTCCCTCGTAGATGGGTGATGCCGGGCCGGGGTCCATGCCGTCGGTGGTGTAGCGGATGGCGCCCGGCCGCCAGTAGAGGCCTGGCTCGATGGCCACATCCGCCGAATCCGCAAGCGCCTCGGAACTCGCCACGATGATGGGCGCATCCTGTTCGTGATCGCTGAGGTCATCGAAGAGCGGTTGGGCCTCGTGCGCGGCGGTGCCGCCCAGCCGCGCGGCGGTCATCGCGAACACCTTGATCGTCGGGTCGCTCGGCAGCGTGATGCTGCCCATGTTCGCGCTGATCGGGAACCGGTGCGCGAAGATGTAGCAATACTCGTAGAACGCGGGCCCGGCGGGCGCGCGCCGGTGCGAGGCAAACCACGCCACATCCGCGGGCTTGATGAACCCCGGCACCATGCCCGTGGGCGGCTCGCTCCATGCGTAGCCCGGCGCGCTCGTGTCGCCGGGCCACACGCGGCAGTCCCACTGGCCGATAAAGCCGTCCCACGCCTGCACACGCCAGCCCCAGTCGAACGTGCCGAGCGTGAACGACGTGTTGGTGTCGCTCTCCCCCGCGGCGAGGACGCAGACGGTGTCGTAGTCGCCCTTGGGAAGCGTGATGGTCTGCCCGCGGCAGGCCAGCGCATTGGATTGGCCGTCTGCCATAGGGCCCATCTGGAACGTCACGCCCCCGTGCGTGATCGTGGAGGGGAGCAACTCCGCGGGGTACGCCCCGCCCTGGCGCGTCATCGCACCGTCTGCGGGCGCGGCACGGGATGCGAACACATCCGTGTCGTAGACAAGCGCGATCGGAACGGACTCGATCGTGGTGGCGGGTGTCGGCGCGGCGGCCAGTTTCACAGCGAACGCCCGGAGCGAGAACCCGCGCACATCGGCGACGAGCGCGCCATCGCGCACGGTGGCGGGCCCGATCTCGCGTTCCTGGCCGTCCACCTCGCGTGCCGAGAGCACGGGGGCCGCGAACGCGACTCGCACGTCCTTTGCGGTCGCCCCCAGGTGCTCGCGCAGGCGCACGATCACCTCGTCGCTCGCTTCGGCCTTCTTGAGTGCGCTGATCGACACCGCCGGGTCGCTGCAACTGGCCAGAGAGAAGGTGGTTCCCAGCGGCCCGGCATGGGCAGGCACGCGCAGGGCGATGAGCGGCTGGTTGAACGCCGCGGCGGCGATGTGCGTGCGGGCATCGCGCCAGTCGCCCGCGTGGGGCATGATGGCGTAGCGGATGTGGTGCCTGCCGAGGTCTTGCGTGGCCTGGTCGGGGTAGCCGCCGCGCACGCCGGGTGTGAAGAGGAGCGTGAGGCGGAGCGTGCGGTCGTCGGGCTTGTCCGCCGCGTACTTGCTGTCGCACAGGATCGAGGCGCCGTGGTCGCCGGTCGTGTCGGTCAGGTCCATCCACTGGTGGAAGGAATACTCGTACTGCTTGGCGTGGGAGTTGGGGCGCACGACCGTGCCGGTCTGGATGTCGAACGTGGCGAGCGGGTTGGCTGCCACGAGGGGGAAGGCGGCGCGAAGGCTGCGTTCCTTGGTGCGCCAGTCGATGGTGGCATCAACCTCCAGCCGGTCTGAGCCTGCCGCGAGACTGATGCGCTGCACGAACGTGGAGCCCTCGGCGCGGCGTGTAACCTGCACCACGCGGCGGATCGAGCCCTCCTCGACCACCTCGATGGTGGCGGGGCCGGCGACGATGCTCGTGGGCGGCTTCTGGCGGTCGGCCCAGTCCTGGTTCCACGCGGGCCACTGGGCGGGGTTCTCGTAGTGCAGGCTCAGCGTCATCGGTGCCGAGAGCGTTTCTTGGCCCGTGCGCTTATCGATGATGGAGGCCACATCGCCGTGGTCGTTGATGGAGGCGCGGAGGACGTCGTTTTCAAGGACGCGATCTTGCTGGCTTGCCGCTCGAGGCATCCAGAGATTCAGGTCCATCTCTGGCTTGTGGGCGAGTTGAATCTCCTCGACCATCCGGAACGCGGTCAGGCTCATCGGCGGCACGTCCGCGATGAACACCACGGGGGCCAGTCGCCCCGAGCCGTTCCACTGCCGTTGGAACTCCACACGCCCGCTGGGACCGTAAAGGACATCGACCGTCCCCGCCATGCGCGCACCGCGGAAGTTGCGGTAGTCCAGTTCCACGATGTCGCGCCTCCCGAAGGACGTAGGGTTATACACGACATATGCCGCGGCCATCCTGGTCGGGCCACCAGCGTCCGTGTCCATGCCCGCGGCCATGGCTCCTACACCTTCGCGCAGCACCGCGCTGAGCATGTTCCCCGCCAGCACCTCATCGTTCCACGAATACTCGTACGCCTTGGGCACGCTCGTGCCGGGCAGAATGTCGTGCATCTGCGAGCCCAGGATCAGGCACCACGCATCCTCCAGTTTCTGCGACGGGTACGCGCGCCCCCCCATCCACCACGCGGCGACCGCGGCCCGCTCCGCCACGTCGGCGAGCAGTTCGTTCTTGCGGTTCCAGCGTTTCATGTACGCCTGCGACGAGATCGAGCCCGCCGAGTGCTCCGTGAGCATCAGCTCGCCCTGATAGCGCGGCAGGCGCTGCTTCATCTCCGGGGTGAGAGCCTTGAAGAGCGTGTCGGCCGGTGCGGAAACCACCTTGATCGCGCCGGCGGTCTCCACGCTCTCCTGCACCTTGGCGACCGACGCTTCCCTGGGCGCACCCCCCTGGTCGCCGGTGCCGAAGTAGTGGTAATCCGCCAGCACGCCCGAGAGTGCGCCGTTCTTCTTGATCCGCTCCAGCCACGAGGGGCTGGTGGCCAGGTTCTCCTTCACCTCCCCCACGTACGCGCCGGGGTCGAGGGCCGCGGGCACGCCGCGGCCGTCCGGCCCGAGCCACATGCCCACCTTGAAGGGGATGGGCACCACGCCACCCCAGGTGAGTTTCTGCGTGGAGAAGCCCTTGATGCCGCAGTGGGCCAGCACGCTGGGCAGTGAAGCGGGAAAGCCGAAGCAGTCGGGCAGCATGTACTCATCGCTGGCGATGCCGAACGTGTTGCGGAAGTACGTGTTGCCGTAGAGCACCTGCCGCACGAGAGATTCGGCTGAGGGCACGTTCGCGTCGTTCTCATCCACCGATGACCCGCACGGGAACCACCTCCCCGCGGCCACGTGCTTGCGGAGCGTGGCGAACTCGTCCGGGTAGTACTCCTCCATCATCTTGTAGCGGCGCGATCCGCTGAAGTTGAAGACGTAGGCCGGGAACTTCTCGAAGAGGGCGAAGTTGTCGTTGAGCGTGGCGGGCAGGTAGTCGCGGATGGTGTCCACGTACGTCCAGCGCCACTGCGTGTCGAGGTGGGAGTAGCCGACCACGAAGAGCGTGGGCTGCTTGGTCAGGTCGGGCAGGGCGGCCGCGCCGGCGCTGTTCGGGGCCGGGGGCTCGTCCGCCGCGACGTAGACCATGGCGGCAGGGGCGAGCGCGGCACACATCGGCACCAACAACACTGCAAGCACACATGCGCGTTTCATGATCCGGACTCCGTTCTTGCGTTCTTTCCGGCCAGCGCAGAGCCTACCCGATTCCGGCGGGCGTTTGTCCTGCGCCCGGAGCAAGGCTCACCCCGGTTCCAGTTCCTGTCTCAGCACAGCCTCGAGCCCGTCGGGGCTGGTTGCGCTTCGCACGCGCTCGCGGAAGTCTTCGTGCATCAGGCGGCGGGCAAGTTTCGCGAGGACCTTCATGTGTGTGCTCCCTGCTCCCCCCACGTCCGCCGCCGGCACCACCAGCATCATCACCACACTCACGGGCTGGCCATCCATGGAGCCCCACTCCACCGGGTTGGCAAGCATGACCACCGCCAGCGACGGGCTGGCGACACCTTGGCTCTTGCTGTGCGGGACGGCAAAGCCGTACCCCAGCCCGGTGGAGTAGGTGGCCTCCCTGGCCCAGATGGCCCGCTCAACCTCACGCGGCCGCTCGATACGACCCGCAGCGTAGAGCAAGTTGATCGCGTCTGTGATCGCCTCGTGCTTCGTCTGTGCATCGCTGTGCAGCACCACCAGGTCGCGCTGCACGACGGGCGCAGGCGTTGCCGCTCGCCACGAGCAATCCGCCAGCACCGCATCCACCTCGGTGGCTGTGCGGCACGCCAGCGCGGCTTCAAGCAACGCCGCGCAGCGTGCCCCGGATGCGCCCGACGCCGCGGCCTTCAGCGCGGCCACCTCGCCGGGCGCGACGCTGATCTCGTCCAAGCCCAACGCCAGCATGATCGGCAGGTGCTCGATGCTTCCCGCCATCTCGCCGCAGAGGCCGATCCGGCGGCCGCCCGCTCGTGCTCCGTCCACGATCGCCCTGAGCAGGCGAAGGAACGATGGCTGGCGCGGGTTGCACAGCGGTGCCACGGCCGGGTTGCCGCGGTCGGCAGCCATCCAGTACTGGCACAGGTCGTTGGTGCCGATGCTGAAGAAGTCTGCCGCGCCGCAGAGTTCGGGCATGGCCAGCGCCACCGCCGGCACTTCGAGCATGACGCCCACCGGGCACGCCGCGTCGAACGCGATGCTCTTGCTCCGAAGTTCCGCCTGCGCCGCTTGCACCCGACTTCGGAACCAGACTGCCTCCTCCGCCGTCGAGATCATGGGGGCCATGATCTTCACGGGCCCGAGCGCCGCGGCCCGCAGCACGGCTCGAAGCTGGGTGTGCAGGATGGCGGGCCTTGACTGGTGCAGGCGCACGCCGCGCAGACCCAGGAAGGGGTTCTCCTCTCGCGGGATGCCCAGGTACGGCGCGGGCTTGTCGCCGCCGATATCGAACGTGCGGATGATGACGCTCCGCCCGCGTGCGGCCCGCACCACCGCGGCGTAGGCCTCGAACTGCTCTTCCTCATCGGGCGCCGCGGCACGCCCGAGAAAGAGCAACTCCGTGCGCAGGAGGCCCACCCCGTCTGCGCCCATCGCCGTTGCACGCGCAACCTCGTCGCTCGTGGAGG
>CAZNEU010000161.1:0-6142 GCA_964571915.1 uncultured Phycisphaeraceae bacterium | reverse complement strand
GTGTGGTGCAGTTCGACTCGGCGCGGCGCTGGTGGGCGTTGCCATGGGCGTGCTGCTGGCGGGGTGCGCAGGGGCCACGGGAAACGCCGGGGTTGTCGCGCGGAGCGACCGGCCCGCGGCCGGTGTGGCCGAGCCGCTCATGCCCGTGGTAACCGCCGACATTCAGGCGGCAATCGAGGGGCATATCGCCGCGCAGACGCGGGCCAACGGCGGGCACTTCCCCCTTGCCTACGAGGGGCGCGAACTGCGGCTGAAACTCGTGCGTGTACACACGGAGTACCTGGCGAACCTCGGCCCGCAACGACACTTTGCGTGCGTGGACCTCGCCAACGTGGACGGCAACGTGTACGACGTAGACTTTTTTCTCGCGGGCGACTCCGGCGCAATGACGGTGACGGAAACGACCGTCCACAAACTCAACGGCGTGCCGCACTACCTCTGGAAGCAGCACGACGACGACACCTGGACGCGCGAGCCGGTGGCGGACGCGTCCGAGACGCTGCTGGGCGTGATCCGGGATCGCGATGCGTTTGAGTTCCGTTATGATGCCACCGTCCCCGGGCTTTCCGGGCCCGCGCGCGCGTGGCTCCCGATCCCGCAGAGCGACCGGTGCCAGACAATCGGGGCCACGACCATCTCGGTGCCGGGCCGCCGGGAAACCCTCACCGACAACCGCGGCAACCGCGTGCTCATGCTGACGCTCGGCCCCGAGGACAGCGGCAAGCCGATCTCGATGCGGTTCCGGGTCGAGCGGCTGGAGCGGGGGCCGTACGTCGAGCCTGATTCGTCTCCCGACACGTACCTGAATGCCGAGAATCTCGTGCCCGATGCGCCCACGTTCCGCCGCACCGCGGCCGCGGTTACGCAGGGCAAGATCGGCGACCTGGCGCGTGCTCGTGCCATCTTCGACCACACCATCGAGACATTCAAGTACCAGCGCTACGGCTCGGGCTGGGGCCGGGGCGATGCCCTGCGGGCGTGCGATGCCAAGAGCGGCAACTGCACCGACTTCCACGCGTACTTCATCGCCCTGGCACGGGCCACGGGTATCCCGGCGCGGTTCGCCATCGGCGCGTCGATCCCGTCGGAGCGCGACGAGGGCGGCATCGACGGGTACCACTGCTGGGCCGAGTTTCACGCCGAGGGCAAGTGGTGGCCGGTGGACCTGAGCGAGGCAAACAAGTATTCGCCGCTCTCCACGTACTACTTCGGGCGCCACCCCGCGAACCGGATCGAACTGAGCCGCGGGAGGGACCTGGAACTTGAGCCCGGCCCCGCATCGGGCCCCATCAACTTCCTGGCGTACCCGGTGCTGGAGGTCGAGGGCAGACCGGTGGCGATGATCCCGCGCTTCTCGTTCCACCGCACGGCGCGGCCGGGGGCCCAGACACCCCGGCCGGCGGTGTCGGGCTCGGGCGAGTGAGCGGCTGGCAAAGACATGCAACCGCAGCCGCGATGCCCGGCACGGTCGCGTGCGCCAACTCAAGAACGAGAACGACCCCCTTCATACTGATGGGGGCCGTTGTCTGCGACGAATAGCGGGGGCTGGATTTGAACCAGCGACCTCCGGGTTATGAGCCCGACGAGCTACCAGGCTGCTCTACCCCGCAATCAGCCCCATCATAGCGCGATGCCGCCGCGCGTCCAGGAAAAGCGTGCGGCGCGCCACAGGTTGGCGGACGGGACGTCCGCCCCACCAGAAACCGGCCACACTGAACACCGCCAACACATACCATCGACCCCATGCCCACCCCCACCACTGGTCCGCTCAACATCTTGCTCATCGGTGGGGGCGGGCGCGAGCATTCGCTGGCGTGGAAACTGCGTCAGTCGCCGCGCCTGGGCGATCTCTATGCCACTGACACGGACAACCCCGGCATTGGCGCGTTGGCCAAGCGTGCACCGGTGCCGATCGACCTGAAAACGCGAGAGTTCTTCCCCATCCGGCGGTGGTGCCAGCAGACGGGTATCGACCTGGTCATCATCGGGCCAGAAGAACCCCTCGCTGCGGGCCTGGCGGATGCCCTGGCCGAACCCATCATGCCCGGCTACCCCGTGCCAATGGTCTTCGGGCCCACCAAAGCCGCGGCACAACTGGAGGGCGACAAGGCCTGGGCCAAAGAGATCATGCGGTCCGCCCTCATCCCCACGGCCAGCGGCCGCTCCTTCGCCGACTACGAGGCCGCGAAGGCGTATGTCGAGAGCCGCCAGGAGCCGCCGGTCATCAAAGCCAGCGGCCTGGCCAAGGGCAAGGGCGTGTTCGTGCCCGCGACCAGGGAGGAGGGCCTGGCCGCGCTCGAACGGATCATGGTGAAGCGCGAGTTCGGCGATGCAGGCAAGACCGTCGTCGTGGAGGAGCGGCTGAAAGGGCGTGAAGTCAGCGTCTTCGCGCTTGTCGATGGCCGAAGCATTTACGTGCTCGAAGCCTGCCAGGACCACAAACGCCTGGGCGACGGCGCCACCGGCCCCAACACCGGCGGCATGGGCTCAGTCTGCCCCACGCCCGCCATCGACGACGCCACCATGGCCCGCATCGAGCGCGAGGTGCTGGTGCCCACCGTCGATGCCCTGCGGCGCGAGGGTGGCGGCGGCATCGAGTTCACCGGCGTGCTCTACGCCGGCCTCATGCTCACGCCCGGCGGGCCCAAGGTGCTCGAATACAACGTGCGCTTCGGCGACCCGGAATGCCAAACGCTGATGCGCCGCCTCAAGACCGACCTGATCGACGTGATCGAGGCCGTCTGCACGCGCGGCTTGGACCAGATCGACATCGCGTGGGAGCCGGGACCGTCGGTGTGCGTGGTGCTGGCCGCGAAGGGCTATCCGGATTCCCCGCGCAAGGGCGATGTGATCGAGGGCCTCGATGAGGCGGAAAAGGTGGACGGCGTCGTGGTCTTCCACGCGGGCACCGCCCGCAACCAGCGCGGCCAGATCGTGGCCAGCGGCGGGCGTGTGCTCAGCGTGACCGCCGTGGGCTCATCGCTCGAAGAAGCCCGCCAGCGGGCCTACGCCACGGCGGAGCGCATCCGCTTTGACGGCAAGACCTATCGAACCGATATCGGCACGAACGTGGTGGGTTGAGGTTCCTGTGCGACGGGCTTGCGAGCGAGAGCGAGGACGCCCGCGCAACACACGACGCACCCTCGACTCTTCATGTTCCCGGCCTGACCATCCGCTCGCGGCTCAGGGTCGCGGCCTGCACTCACGGCGCCAGAAACGTGTCCTCCACACCCTCCGGCGCTTCCGTTCCGTTCAACGGCGCGGCGTGGCGCGGGCTGGCGAGGCGCTTGAGCACGGTCTCGATCTGGCGCGGCAGCCAGATGTTGTCGCCGTGCTCGTTCACGGGCGTGAGCATCCACACGGCGGAGCCGTCGTTGTAGAGCACGATCTGGCCGCGCCCGCGGTGGTTGGGCGAGTTCTCCATCGGGTCGATCCACTGGCCGGCGCGGGCACGCAGGATGACGGGCGAACGGTCGGCCAGAACCTCGAAGCGGGTGTTGCTCGTCCACGGCCGGCGCTGGGCGGCGAACATGTTCTGGTACGAGTAACTGACCTGCGCAATGGAAGACCAGTCCATCATGCCCGCGGGCGGCTGCCCGCGCAGTTCGCAGGCGGCGGCGGCGCAGCCCAACTCATCCGCCCGCGTGTAACTGGTGCGGGCGAGCGTGAAGAGATTGGCGGAGTTGGAGCGGGCAGGGTCTTGCCCCACCAGCCACCACGGCCGGCCGACCACGGAGGCGGAGGCCATCGGCATCGCCTCGCGATGGTCGCCCGCGTACAGGCCGAAACCGATGCCCGCGGCCTGCAGATTCGTGGCGCAGGCGTTCTGGCGTGCTGTTTCACGCGAGGATGAGAGCGCGGGCATGGCGATGGCCGAGCCGATCAGCAGCATGGCCGCAACGGCGATGAGGTCGCCGATTCTCCACCCCGCGCGGCGTGGGGCAGGGTCCAGCGTCATGCGGCCCGCCTGCGTGTCGATGTGCGCCTGCACAGCGGCCAGCACGCGGCTTACCAGGGCCTCACGATCAACGGCAGCACCCAGTCTGGCGGCGGGCACGCAAAGGAGATCGAGCAAGGCCCGCTGCTGTGTCGCACGCCCGCGCACGCCCGCGGGAACGCGCGACGGTTCGTAGTTGGCGCCCACCAACGCTTCGAGGGCATCGGCATCCAGCGGCAGGAGTTCTCGGCTCTCCGGCACCCAGCCGTCGGTGCCCGGCATCTGCTCGGCAGAGGTGGCCCGCGCCCCGTGCAACTCCGCACCCGCGCTCACGATCCGCTCCAGGGTGGCACGGATCAGGGCCTCGCTCTCACGCCCCACCTCCTCGCCCAGTTCCAGCGACCGGAGCAGGTGCGCGATGTGCCGGGCACGGGCCTGCAACTCCGCGGGCACAGCCCACGGGTCCATGCGGGCCGCAACAAGGGCATCGATCGCCGCGGCATCGCGGGGATCGAGCGGGGCGGCGGATCGGTCGTTACCGGTGGTCATGTTGGGGAGCGTTCCTTTGCCTCTCGCTGGTCTGGTCTCGTCAATCGTTCGTGGCCCTGGCCTCGTTGGCGGCCTTCCATCGCCTGGCGAACAGGGCCACGGCGGCGTGCAGCCGGCTCTTCACGGTGCCGAGCGGGATTTCGAGGGCCTCGGCCACCTGGTTGTAACTCATGCGTTGGAAATAGGCCAGAAGAAGCACCTCGCGCAGAATGTCGGGCATCCCGTCAATCGCCTGCTGCACCGTGCGGTCGCGTTCATCGTCGTCGGTTCCCTGAGAAGGCTGGGTGACATCGATCTCGAGCAGGTCGACGAAGGTCGTCCCCTCGTCGCCCCCCCCGCTCCCGCCCCCCCCACCACCCACCGGTGCGGACAGGTCGAGGGCGCGCCTGCGGTTACTTCTACGCAGGTGGTCCCGGCCCTTGTTCGCCGCGATCGTGAAAAGCCAGGGCTTGAAGCGGCGGGAAGTGTCGAATGTGCCGGCGGAGGTGTGAATCTGGAGAAAGGTCTCCTGAAACACATCCTCGGCACCCGCACGGTTCCCCACCAGACGGAGCAAGAACCGCATCAGGTCGTCGTGATAACGACGGATCAGGGCCTCGAGGGCGTCCGGGTCGCCCTTGCGATACGCGGTGAGCAGGGCTTCGTCGGTGCGTGTGTCCAACAGGGCCTCCGGAGCGGGCGCGGGCCCGCGTCGTCGAGTCACGCCCCACTCGGGCCTGCACGAGTGTACGAACACGCATGGCAGGCGGGTCGTATTCCTGCCCGCGTGAAGGGGCCTTCGGGACTCTCGGACCCTACCATCCGCCCACTATGCCCGTCCCGATCTCGCAAATGTGGACCGTCGCCTCGTACATCGTGAGCCAGAAACTCCGCGGCAACAAGCACTACCCCCTGGTGCTGATGCTCGAACCCCTCTTCCGGTGCAATCTCGCCTGCGCCGGGTGCGGCAAGATTCAGTACCCCCCCCACATTCTCAAACGCAACCTCTCGCCCGAGGCGTGCTGGAAGGCGGCCGAAGAGTGCGGGGCGCCCATGGTGAGCATCCCCGGCGGCGAGCCGCTGCTGCACCCGCAGATCGTGGAGATCGTCGAAGGCCTCGTGGCCCGCAAGAAGTACGTCTACTGCTGCACCAACGCGCTGCTGCTCAAAGAGAAACTCGAAGCCGGGTGGTTCAAGCCCAGCAAGTATCTCACCTTCTCCGTACACATGGACGGGCAGGAAGAGCACCATGATTTCGCCGTGTGCCGCGAGGGAACCTTCAAGACCGCCGTCGAGGGCATCCGCCTGGCCGTGCAGAAGGGATTCCGCGTGACGACCAACACCACGCTCTTCGAGGGTGCCGACCCCAACGCCGTGCGGGCGTTCTTCGATGAGATGATGGCCCTGGGCGTTGAGGGCATGATGGTCAGCCCCGGCTACGCCTACCCCAAGGCCCCGGACCAGAAGGGCTTCTTCCAGGAACGCAAGAAGACCACCGACCTCTTCGGCATGATCTTCTCCAACCGCAAGAAGCACTGGAAGTTCAACCAGAGCCCCATGTTCATCGAATACCTCATGGGCAAGCGCGACTTCGAGTGTACCCCCTGGGGCATGCCCACGTTCAACATCTTCGGCTGGCAGAAGCCCTGCTACCTCCTGCAAGACGGCTACGTTGAC
>CAZNEU010000160.1:0-19427 GCA_964571915.1 uncultured Phycisphaeraceae bacterium | reverse complement strand
TGGCGAAGCCGATGAAGCACTTGCCCGCCAGTTCGCTGGGCAGGAACAGCAGGATGATGAGCATGATGAGCAGTTCGACGCTGATGAGCGCCATGCCGATGCTCATGCCCGCCTTGAGCGGAATGTCATAGCACGGCCAGGGCTTGCCGCGCAAACTGGCGAAGGCGGCGCGGCTGTTGGCGAAGGTGTTCACGCGGATGCCGAACCACGCCACGCCGTACGAGCCGGCGATGCCGACCAGCGAGAAGAAGATGATCATCGCCATGTCGCCCCACGACACATCGACGAGCAACTTGAAGTACGCCACCATGGCCGCGGCCACGAACGCCCACAGAATCAGCAGGAACCTGCCCTGGCGGAGGAGATAGGTCTTGCAGGTTGCGTAGATGAGTTCAGAAATCTCCAACATGCTCCGGTGGACGGGCATGTTCCTGAGCTGCACGTAGATGAGCATGCCGAAGCCCATGCCCAGGATGCTCACCAGGATGCCCACCAGCAGCAGGTCGTGGCCGCTGAAGCCGCCCAGGCCGGGAAGGAACTCGGCCTTCACGGTCTGATTGGTGAAGTCGGGCAGGCGGATGTTCACCTCGCCGCCGGGCTTGTGCGCAGCATCGGCAGCGAGCGTCGGAGCCGCGGCCAGGCCCAGGCTCAGCGCGAGTGCGAGCGTGGGCAGGAGCGCGCCCAAGGCTCGGGCGAGCGACGCGGCGGGTTTCTTGAGAGTCTCGGCGAGGGTGTGCACCACGAGCATACTCCGAATGGGAAGGGGCTGATTGAACGAAGGAGGCGCAGCGGTCAGGCCGCGTGCTGCCCGGCCTTGTGCCGGGTGCTGTGCCCGCCGCGGAAGAGCATCCGTGGAGGGAACGGTGGGGAAGTGTCGGTCTTTCACCTGCACAAACCCCAAAAACAGTTGACCAGACAGGCCGCGGATGCCGGGGATGAAAACGGGTAAGGAAAGCACCCGACGCGGTTGGCCGGCTCAACCACGTGCGACGCGCGAGGGCTTCTCGCCGCTGAGGATCAGGGCCTCGCGGGCGCGCCGTGCGATAGACTTGCGGACGTCGCGCCGGGCGCGCTCCGAGGGCTTCTCGTAGTACTCTTTCCGCTTGATATCCTTGGTCAGGCCTTCCTTCTCGCAGAGTTTCTTGAAGCGACGGAGCATCTGCTCGACGGATTCGCCACCACGGGCTTTGACGCGGATCGCCATACGGGTCTTGAACCTCTAGAGGCCCCGGCCCGGACCATCCCGGACGGGGGGCCGAAGTAAAGACCCGACCCGCTCCCGAATCAAGCGGACGCCTGCGTTCTTGGTGCGGTGCCGCAGGTTGATCGCCTCACCGCCGGGCGAAGGCTGAAGCGCCGTACGGCGGATCAGCCCGCCTCTTCATCCACCGTGTCGTCGTCGCTCTTCTGATCCAGTTTCTTCACAATCCGGCGGTTGAGAGGGGCCGGGTCGTCGTCGGTCGGGGTTGGCTGGGGGGGCCGGGGCCGCGTGGGGCCGGAGGGCTGAACTTGCGCGTGCTCATCCTCGGACATAGCCCGCGTGTCGCCGGGGTCGCCCGGGGGTCGCCCGGCGGCGCCCTTGCCGGGCGAGGCCGGCTCACGCGAGCGCTGCCCCGCACGAGATGCCTGCGCGGCATCCTCGCGCTGCTGCCATTTTTCGCGGCCCGCGCGCGTCGGGCCTTCCGTGGCAGAAATGGGGGGAGGCGCATCGCCCTCGTCATCGCTGGTCAGCGCAATCGCATCCGCCGCGTTCCGCGCGGAGGCCTCGTCGCCCTTGGCGGCCACACCGCCGAAGCGCACCTGCCGCTCGGCGATGATCCCCAGCCACTGGGCCGCCAGGTGCATGCCCACGAGCAGTTGCCAGATGCTCCAGAGCGCGAACAGCAGAATGAGCCCGCCGGGTGCCCACCACCACTCCCTGAGCACCGCAACAACCTGGCTCAGGGCGATCAGGAGCAGCACGGCCACGACCGCGCCAACAGCGCCGATGGTGAGCCGGCGCAGCGTGCGCGTCTGGACATCTGCGAGCGCTGAGCCGAACAGGATGTGGGAGAGTTTGGACATGCACAGCGTCGTCTGATCCGGGGCGCGGCCCGGACGGGTCGATCAGGCACGACGCTCGTCGTCGTTCGTGTAGCCGGAAAAGTCGTGATGGCGGGTGCCGTACAGGGCCCAGATCAGCACCGCGATCCACCCGACGATGCTCCACGACAACAGGCCGTTGGCCGCCAGCAGAAGGTACCGATGAGGGTGGCGTGTCTCAAACGCGATCAGGGAGGGAAGGAGCACAAACACGGCAGCGACACCCATGCCGCCCAGGAGGATGACCACCTCCGCCGCGCCGAGGTTCTGCAGGAAGGCCAGGGTAACGGTGTGCATGTGTCGTCTCCGGGGGTGCGGGGCGGCCTCGTTGCTACTTCCGCACGGTTCGTTGCTCGATCCGCTTCTCGCTCACGGTCCGCACCACCCGGTCAACATAACTGCCCGGCGTGTGGATGTGGTCCGGGTTCAGCGTGCCCGTGGCCACGATCTGGTCCACCTCGGCGATCACAAAGTCCGCCGCGCACGCCATCATGGGGTTGAAGTTGCGTGTGGTCTTGCTGTAAATCAGGTTGCCGAACTCGTCGGCGATGCTGGCCTTCACGAGGGCGAGGTCCGCGTAGAGGCCGGTTTCAAGAATATACTCTCGCGCGGCGTGCTCTCCGGCCCCGGCGAGCGTGGCGCCGGTCTTGCCATCCCGCGGCCGGCGGAAATGGCGATGCTCTTTCCCCTCGGCCACCGGCGAGCCCACGCCGGTGGCCGTGAAGAACGCGGGAATCCCCGCCCCGCCCGCGCGGATGCGCTCCGCCAGCGTGCCCTGGGGGTTGAACTCGATCCGCAGTTCCTTGGAGAGAAACTGCCGCTCGAACTCCGCGTTCTCGCCCACGTAACTGGAGATCATCTTCTTGATCTGTCGCGTTTTCAGCAGCAGGCCCAGGCCGAAGTCGTCCACACCCGCGTTGTTGGAGATGCAGGTCAGGTCCTTCACGCCCGAGTCTCGCAGCGCCGCGATCAGGTGTTCGGGGATCCCGCACAGGCCGAACCCGCCCACCATCACCGTGATGCCGTCTTTCAGCACGCCCTTGGCGCGAAGGTCGGTGAACGCCGCGGCTGTGGATGCAAAGGTCTTCTGGGCCATAGTGAAGCGTCCTCTCGTCGGGGTCAGAGTCTAAGCGGGAATCGCTCGAAGAGTCCGGCCCAGTTGTCAAAGGCGAACGCGCCCACGTCCGCCTCGCTCCAGCCCTCCGCCGCGAGCGCCGCGGCCAGCCGGTGCAGGTCGCGCGGCACGTTGATCCCCTGAGGCAGGCGCAGGGCCGAGAAGCCCCCGTCCATGTCGCTGCCCAAGCCCACATGCAACCGATCGCCCGCGATGTCGCACACGTGCTCGATGTGGGCGACGCAATCCGCGATGGTGGCACGCGTGGTGGCATCATCCGCGGCAAGCGGCCGGAGAAACTTCGAGTACAGGTTCAGGCCGATGATGCCGCCGCGCTTGACGATCTCGCGAATCTGGTCGTCGTGCAGGTGGCGCTGATTCTCGCCCCGGCCGCCGCCACCCACCAGTGCGCGGCAGTTGGAATGCGATGCCACGATCACCTGGTCTGTCGCCGCGACCAACTCCCAGTAGGCCCGATCGGAGAGGTGCGAGGCATCATGGAGCAGGCCCAACGTATCCATCGAGGCGGCCAGCACTCGCCCGCGGTCGCTCAGGCCCATGTCGGTGCCGTTGCCCCCCGCGTAGCGAGAGGGCTTCCACCACGCCATGCCGATGGCGACTACGCCGCCGGAAACCCACTCGGAGAGGTCGCCGGGTTCAAGGATCGGGTCGGCCCCTTCGATCAGCACGCCGAATGTGGGCGCGCGGGCCTTGCCCGGCATCGGCGCGTGGCCCTGGGCCTCCGCCCGCCAGCGCTCGTACACAGCCAGTTGCCGCAAGCCCGCCGCGTTCGCGGCCCGATAGTCGCCCTCGGGATAGGACTGCGCGTGTGCCGGCGCACCGGCCGCTTCGGTGAAGATGGTCGCCAGGCAGTGCGTCGCACCGCCTTCGGCCAGCGAGCGCAGCGTTACCGCCGCGGGCAGGTCCGGCCCGCCGCAGGTCGCGGCCTCGGCGTGCATGTCGCGCCCGTTCAGGGCCATGTACGCCAGATCGAGGTGGGCATCGAACCATCGCGTGGGCATACGGCCATCGTACGATACAACGTGGTTCTCTTCACAAGGGGCTCTCCTCATGCGCAAGCGAGCGCCGGCATTGGTGTGCGTTCTGTTCCTGCTGCTGGGCGTGTTCCTCGCCCGCCTGCCCAGCACCATCGCGGCCCTGCAGTCGCAGTTTGCGGGCCCGTCCGCGGCGGCCGTGAACTGGAGCGATGCCCTGCGCGAGAGCCATCAACTCATCCTCGACCATTACGTCTCCAAGCCCGACCCGGACGCGCTGCTCAAGGGCGCCCTTCAGGGCATGACCGATGCGCTCGACGACCCGTACACCGAGTTCATCCCGCCCGCAGCCAAGGGCACCTTTGAGAAGGACATCACCGGCCGCTTCGTGGGCATCGGGGCATCGGTGGGCGTGCAGGACGGCTGGCTCACCATCGCCTACCCGCTCGAGGGCTCCCCCGCCTACAAGGCCGGCATCCTCGCGGGCGACCGCATCATCCGCATCGGCGACCTTTCGACCAAGGGCTTCACCGTGGAAGACGGCGTGAAGAGCCTCATGGGCGAGCCGGGCACGCAGGTGGAACTGGGCGTGTTGCGCGGCTACCTGCCCGACCAAGGCCCGGAAGAGGAAGTGAAAGTGGCGATCACCCGCGGCCAGATCGCCGCGCGTTCGACCAAGGGCTTTCGGTGGATGGCGGCGGGGTCCCCGGGGGGGACGTCTGGCGATTGGGACTACACGCTTGATGCGACCCGTGGCATCGTGTATGTGCGGCTCACGCAGTTCACGCCCACGGTCGCGGGCGAGTTGCAGAGCGTGCTGCGTGCGCTCGATGCCCAGGGGCTGATCCTCGACCTGCGCGACAACCCCGGCGGTGTGCTCGACCAGGCCATCGCGGTGACCGACCTGTTTCTGGAGTCGGGCCGCATCGTCTCCACCAAGGGGCGCGGCGATGACGAGCAGGTGTACACGGCCCGGCCGGGCAGCGCGTTTGCCGGGTTGCCCGTGGCGGTGCTGGTGAACCAGTCCAGCGCCTCCGCCAGCGAGATCGTGGCCGGAGCGCTTCAGGACAACCAGCGGGCGATCGTCGTGGGCACGCGCACCTTCGGCAAGGGCCTCGTGCAGCGTGTGGAACCCCTGCAGACCGTGCCGGGGGCGCAACTCAAACTCACCGAGCAGCACTACTACCTGCCCTCGGGCCGCCTCATTCAACGGACGGATGACTCCAAGGAGTGGGGCGTGGACCCTTCGCCGGGTTTCTATTTGCCCCTCACAGATGAGCAGGCCGTGGTCCTCGGGCGCGTGCGGCGTGAGATGGACACCATCCGCCCGCTCACGAGCAACCCGAAGTGGTCGAGCAACCAGGCGCCAAAGGCGCCGCTCTACGGTGAGGCGGCGATGTGGAACGATGCCAAGTGGGTGGCCGAAACACTCGGCGACCCGCAACTCGCCGCCGCGCTGGCCGCCATGCAGTCTCGCCTCGATGCGCCCCGTGATGTGGCGGCGGTGTGGGTGCCGACCGGTCAGGGCGCGCCGGACCAGGTCAAGCGCATCACCAGCACCGAGATGCTGCAACTGGGGCGCGTGCGCGAGCGTGTGCTGCGGCAACTGGCCCGCATCGAGCGGCGCATGGACGCGATCGACTCGGGCGACGAGCCCAAGCCCGACGCGCTCCGTCTTGCCAGCCTGTGGGCCGACGAGATCGACCTGACGGGTGGCAGTCTTGAAGTGCTCGACAAGGCCGGCAAGCGCGTGGCCCTGCTGGATGTCACCGGGCCGGATGTGGAACGCTGGCTGCTGGATGCTCAGGTGAAGCCGCGCGCCGACCCGAGCACCGCGATCGCGCCCGCCCCCCCCGACCCCGCCATCCCAGACGTGGCCAAAGAGCGCCAGCCGTGAGCCGCCTGGTGCTCGGGATTGAGACCTCCTGCGACGAGACCGCCGCCGCCATCGTGCGGGCCGGGGGGGTGGAGGAAGGGCGCGTCGACATTCTCTCGTCGGTCGTCGCCAGCCAGAATGACCTGCACGCCGAGTACCGCGGCGTGGTGCCCGAGATCGCCAGCCGCGCACACACAGAACGCCTGCTGCCGGTCGTGCGCGAGGCCGCGGCCCGCGCGGGCGTGTCGCTCGCGGCGGTGGGTGCGGTGGCGGTGGGGCACCGCCCCGGCCTGATCGGCGCGCTGCTCGTGGGCGTTTCCGCGGCCAAGGCGCTGGCCTGGAGTCTGGGTGTGCCGCTGGTGGGTGTAGACCACGTGTACGCGCACCTCTTCGCCGGGTTGCTGGTGGAGCCGGGCCTGACGCGCGCGGCCGGGTTCGCGCCCTCACCCGCCACGAACACCGCGTTTCCCGCCCTGGGCCTGGTCGTCAGCGGCGGGCACACATCCATCTATCACGTCGCGCGCCCTTCAACGCTCACCCGCCTGGGGGCCACCATCGACGATGCCCTGGGCGAGGCCTTCGACAAGGTCGCCGCCATTCTGGGCCTGGGCTTTCCCGGTGGCCCCGCCGTCGATCGCCTGGCCCAGTCCGGCAACGCCGCGGCGTTCGACCTGCCCGTGAGTGCCCTGGGCAGAGACTCGCTGGACCTCTCGTTCTCAGGGCTCAAAACGGCCGTCCTCTACGCGGCCTGCGGCGTGCCCGAGCGCGGCCGGTCGGGCCTCGCTCTGCCGTGCAAACTGGATGAGCAGGGCAAGGCCCACCTGTGCGCGTCCTTCCAGCGTGCCGCAGTGAAGGCGGTGCTGATGAAGTTGGAACGCGCGGCCGACCGGCACCCGGAGTGCCGCACGCTGCTGGCGGGCGGGGGCGTGTGCGCCAACCGTGCTCTGCGTGCTGCGCTGGAGTCCTTCGCGGCCAAGCGCGGGCTGCTCCTCGTGCTCCCGCCCCTGCACCTGTGCGTAGATAATGCCGCGATGATCGCCGGGCTGGGCTCGCGTCTGTTGGACGAGCGCGGCTGGACCAGCGATTCCCTTTCCCTGGCCGCCGTGCCCACCACCGCCGCATGATCGACCGCTGGCCCCATCCCGCGTGCCTGGATGATGCGGCGTTGCTGAAGCACTGCCAGGTGCAGTGTGGGCGTGCGGGAGGGCCGGGCGGGCAGCACCGCAACAAGGTGGAGACGCTGGTGACGCTTACGCACACGCCCACGGGTGTGAAATCTCACGCGGGCGAGCGACGCAGCCAGATCGAGAACAAGCGGGTGGCCGTCTTCCGCCTTCGGCTGGCCCTTGCCACGCAGGTGCGTGTGCCCCCGCCGCGGCTGCGAGGGCTGGAGGCGATCGATGCGCCCACCACATCGGCCTTGTGGCGCGCGCGAACGGGTGGGGGGGGAGGCCGTATCGCGTGCAACCCCGAGCACGCGGACTTTCCCGCCATGCTCGCGGAGGCGATGGATGTGCTGGCCGATGCCCTCTGGGATGCCGCGCCCGCGGCCCGCCGCCTGGGGACGACCCCCAGCCAGTTGACGCGCTTCGTGAAGGACCACCCGCCCGCGTTTGTGCGGGTGAACGAAGAACGGCTCAGGCGGGGCATCCATCCGCTCCGATGAGCGAAGACAGCGGCGGGAGGGGCTAGACTTTGCCCCTCATTCTCGGACTCGCGAGGGCTTGCGGAGGTTTCCTGATGCGTCTGATGAACACATTGTTGGTCGGGGTGGTGCTGGTGTGCGGGCTGGGCGCGGCGGGCGCGCAACCGCCGGCCGAGACCAAGGCCCCGGCCAAGGAAGCGCCCAAAGATCAGCCCGCCCAGGCCGAACCGGCCAAGAAGGACGATTCCAAACCCGCTCCCGTGGAGGACAAGACCGTGCAAGTGAAGATGACCACGTCGATGGGCGACATCGTGATCGAACTCAACGAGACCAAGGCCCCGATCTCGACGAGGAACTTCCTGAACTACGTGGACAAGGGCGCGTACAACGGCACGATCTTCCACCGCGTGATGGACAACTTCATGATCCAGGGCGGCGGCTTCGGCCCTGACATGAAGCAGAGGCCCACCGACCCGCCCATCAAGAATGAGTGGCAGAACGGGCTCAGGAACGCGAAATACACCGTCGCCATGGCCCGCACCGCCGTGGCCGACTCGGCCACCAGCCAGTTCTTCATCAACGTGGTTGACAACCCCGGCCTTGACGCGGCTCGCGACGGCGCGGCCTACGCCGTCTTCGGCAAGGTCGTCGCGGGCACCGACGTCGTAGACAAGATCAAGGCCGTCAAGACCGGCACCAAGGGTGGACACCAGAACGTGCCGCTGGAACCCGTAACGATCCAGACCGTTACCCGTGTGGGCGACGGCAAGTAAGACCGGCCTCCCGCACGTGCTGACCCCTCGCGCCGTCGGCACGCCGACGGCGTTTTTGCAAACAGATTTCCGGCACGCGCCCCATGCGACACATCACGCTCATCACTACCGGCGGCACGATCGAGAAGACCTACAACGAGGCCTCCGGCGGCCTCGAGAACACGCGGTCCATCGTGCGCCGCATGTTGCGCCGCCTCCGCCTCGAAGACACCACCGTCGGCATCATTGAACTCATGAGCAAAGACAGTTTGGTCATGACCGGCGACGACCGCGAGCGCATCGTCGATGCTGTTCGCGCGGCGGGGGGTGCGGGCGTGGGGGGGGGTGCCGCGGCGTTCACTCCGCAGCCCGCCACAGCCGGCATCGTGCTCCTGCACGGCACCGACACGCTCTGCACCACCGGCGAGCGACTGGTGCAGGCCCTGCCGGCACCCCGCGTGCCCATCGTGCTCACCGGGGCCATGCGGCCCTTCGAGATGACCCGGTCCGACGCGCTCCAGAACCTCACCGAGGCCCTCTTCGCCACGGGCGTCCAGAGGCCCGGCATCTATGTCGCCGCGCACGGCAGGTGCCTGGCCTTCCCGGGCGTTCGCAAAGACCGCGACCGGGGCACGTTCGTCGCCGGGTAGGTCGGCGCGCCGAGCCTGGGTCGCGGCCGAGCCTTGGGTCGGTGGTCCGCGCGCCCAGCACTTCGTTACACTCCCGGCCTCCATGCGGCTCACGTTTGTCAACAAACTCATGGTCCTGGTCGCCGGTGTCGCCCTCGTCTCGGGCGTCGCCGCGTCGGCGGTGGTCTACTCGTGGGCCATCGGGGCCATCGAAGATGGTCGCCGCAAGCGCCTCCGAGCCGAGGTCGCCCACGCGGCCGAAGACCTGTCGCTCCCGATCGGTGCCTCCCTGACGGGTGAACCGCCAGCCCGCGACGAGGCCCGCCTGGCGCTGCGTCGGGCGCTCGTCCGCTGGCTCGACAGGATGCAGGCGGACGGGATGACCGTGTCGGCGCTGTTCGTTGTCGGCACGGCTGAGCCTGCCCCGGCGGAGTTTGCCATTCTCGAGCACGTCCGGGGCACAGACGCGACCGTGCCCAAGCCCGCTTCGGGCCCCGTGCGGGTGCGCACCGCCGGCGACGGGCCCGCCGCGGGCAAGCCCGACCGGCTGCTGCAGGACCCCGACGGCCAGCCCTGTGTGCAGCGCACCGATCTCGAATCGGGCCTCACCTTCGAGAGCGGCCTCCGCCTGGAGAGGCCGCCCGGCTTTGACGACGATGCCAAGCCCGCCCTGGTGCGAACCAGCGACACACCCGAGGTACACTGCTTTGCTCACGCCTTCGCGGAGAAGGGCGATGCCGTCGTCGGCTACGTCGGTGTGCAGATCACCCCCGCCAACCTGCGTGCCGGCAGCGAGGCCGCCTTCCGCGGCGTGCAGGCAGGCGGATTGGTCGCCCTGCTGGTCGGTTCGGGCCTCGGCTTCATCGGCTCGCGCTGGCTCACACGCCCGCTGGCCCACGTTGTTGCGGGCCTGCGTCGCATGGGCAGCGGCGACCTCGACACGCCCCTCGAACCCGCCAGCAACGACGAGGTCGGCGAGATGGCCTTGCACGCCAATCACGCGATGGAACTGCTGCGCGAGCAGATGGAACTCAGGCAGTCGCTCCACCTGGCTCAGCAGGTGCAGCGGGCGCTGCTGCCCAGCGGCCCGCCGCGCTTTCCCGGCCTGGATATCGCCGCCGTGTGCGTGTATTGCGACCAGACGGGGGGCGATTACTTCGACTTCATCCCCGTCGGCACCGGCGAAGAAGCGGGGCTGGCCATGGTGGTGGGCGATGTCACCGGCCACGGCGTCTCCGCCGCGCTCCTCATGGCTACGGCCAGGGCCATCCTGCGTTCGCACGCGCCGACCCCCGACAACCTGGCCGAGTACATGGCCCGCGTGAACCGCGAGTTGTGCGGGCAGGAACAGACCGGCCGGTTCATGACGCTCTTCCTTCTCCTGATCGAGCCGCGCCTGGCGGGCCTGCGCTGGGTGAGCGCGGGCCACGACGGCGCCCTGGTCTACGACCCCGTCCATCAGTCCTTCAGCGAACTCAACGGCAGCGACCTGCCACTGGGCGTGGAGGCGGGCTGGTCCTTCACCCCCTTTCACTCGCCCAACCCTCTGGGCAGCGAGCAGGTGATCGTGATCGGCACCGACGGCATCTGGGAGATGCGCAGCAAGGCCGACAAACTCTTCGGCAAAGAGAACCTCAAGCGGGTCATCCGCAAGAACGCCAGCCACACCGCCGACCAGATCGGCCGCGAGTTGCTCTCCGCCCTCGATGCCCACCGGGGCGAGATGCCCGCCCAGGACGACATCACATTCATCGTGGTGAAGGTGGCTCGCCCGTAGGCTGGCCCCCGCGCCGGTTCGCCGCCGGAACCCGGCATCCGCTGGCCGGTACACTCTGCGATATGCCCGCCAAAGCGCCCCCCAACCTGAAGCCGGGCGACCCGTACTGCCGCGACTGCGGCTACCCGTTGGCGGCGCTGGTGAACGCCAGCGCGTGCCCGGAATGTGGCCGGCCGCTTGTGGAGTGCCTCACGCGCGTGGGCATGAGCCTGGGCGACGGCCGTCGCTACACCAGCCCCGCGCAGATCTTTGGACTCCCCGTGCTCTCCATCGCGATCGGCCCGCGCGGCAACGAGTCTTACGGCCGCGCGAAGGGCTTCATCGCCATTGGGGATTCGGCCGTAGGCGTGCTGGCGCTGGGCGGTCGGGCGGTTGGCGTGGTGGCGTGCGGCGGCCTGGCCGCGGGTGGCCTCACGCTGGGCGGCCTGAGCGTGGGCCTGTTCACGGCGATGGGCGGCTGCGCCATCGGCGGGTACGTGTTCGGCGGCATGACCATCGGCGGCATCGCCAAGGGTGGCGGCGCGCTGGCCGTGGTGGCCGATGCGGGCGGCGCGGTGGGCTACTGGGCCCGCGGCGGCGGCGCGATCGGCGCGCACACTATCACGCCCCAGGGTGCCGACCCCGCGGCCGTGGCCGTCTTTCAGTCGCTCACGCCCCTGTTGGGCACACAGACGCAGTTCTATCACCCGCCGGTGCTCATCCTGTCTGTCATGGCGCTGGTGGTGCTGGTGATCGGGGCACTCGCCGTGTGGGCTAACGCCCGGCATGAGCGCACCAAGCACGCGCCGCCCGGAACGAGGTGGCCCGCTTGATCCACGATCTCTCGCCGCCCATCTCGCCCCGCTTGGGTGTGTGGCCCGGCGACACGCCGCCCACGCGCGAGGTGCTGATGAACTTGGAACGGGGCGACACCGTCACCCTCAGCACGCTCCGCACCACCGTGCACCTAGGCGCCCACGCCGACGGCCCCAATCACTACCATCGCGCCGGGCGGGATGTTGCCGCACAACCGTTGGAGCACTATCTCGGCCCCTGCCAGGTCGTGGAAGCGCGGGTGGAACGCGGTGGTCTGGTCGAGCCACGCTCGCTCGTCGGTGAACTCGCCGCCATCGGCCAGCCGCGTGTGCTGATTCGCACGGGCACGTTCCCCAGTTACGAATCGTGGAACAGCGACTTTGCGGGGCTGTCCGTCGAACTCATCGATGCGCTCGCGAACCTGCCGCTCACCACGCTTATCGGCGGCGCACCCCGCCGCGGCGTGGTCACGATCGGTGTGGACACACCCAGCGTTGATCCGCAGACCTCCAAGTCGCTCGACGCGCACCACGCCATCGCCCGCCACGACATCGCCATCCTGGAAGGGCTTGCGCTCGCCGGCGTACCGCCGGGTGTGTACGACTTGGTGGCGCTGCCTCTGCGGCTGGAAGGCTTCGACGGCAGTCCCGTCCGGGCCGTGCTGAGGCCTCTGACCGCGTGAGTACGCCGCGGGGTGACAAGGACGCGACCATGGACACAAAGTGGTTGGTGATCGGCGGCGGAAACATGGGCGCGGCCGTCGTGCGGGGTGCCATCGCCGCGGGGACGTGGTCAGCCGGGGCGGTGGTCGTGGTGGAGCCGGACGCGGGCAAGCGCAGCGAGTTCGCGGGGTTGGGTGTGCGAGCAGCGGGCAGCGCGGCCGAGGCCGCCGCGCAGGCGGGCGCGTTCCATGCCGTGCTGCTCGCGGTGAAGCCACAGATGTTCGCGCCCGTGGCGGCAGACCTGCGCGCCGCGTGGCACGCGGCACCTGCGCACCCCCCGCTTGTGGCTTCCATCATGGCTGGCATCACGACGGCATCGATCGCCGCGGCCACGGGCGGCCTGCGCGTGGTGCGCGTGATGCCCAACCTGCCCGCTACCGTGGGGGCGGGCATGGCCGCGCTCGCCGCAGGAGCGGGCGCGACCGAGGCCGACCTGTCAACCGTCGAGCGGGTCTTCGCGTCTGTCGGCCGCACCATCCGCGTGGATGAATCGCTCATCGATCCGTTCACCGGCCTGGCCGGTTCCGGCCCGGCGTACGTGTTCTACCTGTGCCAGGCATTGGCCGAGGCCGCCGTGCGCCTGGGCCTCTCGCCCGATGTTGCCGCCCTGGCCGCGCGCCAAACCGTCATCGGCGCAGGCCGCCTGCTCGAAGCCTCACCCCTTTCGCCCGTCCAACTGCGCGCCAGCGTCACCAGCAAGGGCGGCACCACCGCCGCAGCCATTGCCGTGCTTGATGACGCCCACCTCAGGGCCGTCGTGGCCCGGGCCATTCACGCCGCCACCGCACGGGCCGCGGAACTGGCCCGCGGCACCTGAGCGTCAGGCGGGCTTGCCCTCGAGCCGGGGCCGGCCGTTGGAGAGCGCCGCCGGCGAGAACCCCGCCTCGTCCACACCGGCCGCGCGGCCGTCATCGTTCACCGTCGGGTCCACCCGCCGCACCCACACGATCGGCGCGGCGATGGCGATTGACGAATACGTGCCCACCAGCACACCCACGATAAACGCGAACGCGAACGCCCGCACCGCCTCGCCGCCCACCGTGTAAAGCACCAGGGACGCCGCCAGCGTGGTGCCGCCGGTGAGGATGGTCCGGCTGAGCGTGTCGTTGATGGCCCGGTTGATGACGGCGCGGCTGGCGTACGGCAGTTTGCCGCGCTTCTCGCGGATGCGGTCCATCACCACGATCGTGTCGTTCAGCGAATAGCCCAGAATGGCGAGCGTCGCCGCGATCACGTTCAGGTCGATCTTGAACGGCAGGATGCCCAGCGTGGTCGCGGCGTTGGGCGCAAAGTCCACGAACACCTCCGCCATGGCGATCAGGCCCACGGCCACCAGGCAGTCGTGCAGCGACGTGGCGATGGCCGCCATCGAATAGCGGATGGAGTTGAAGCGCACCCAGATATAGATGATGATGCCGATCGACGAGAGCACCACCGCAATCACGGCCTGGGCCGTGAACGTGGCCGCGATGGAGGCATCGAACTTGTCCACCTTGGCCGGCGTTCCCGCGGTGGCCAGTGCCCCGACCACCAGTTTCCACTCCGGCAGTTTGAGCGCGGCACGCCAGAGTTGCTCGTCGTTGAGGTAACTGATGCTGTCGTCGTGCACGAGCACCACCACGCCCGTGGCGGCCTCGGGCGTGCCGTCGAGCAGCACCACCTGGTGCTTGCGGGCCAGCGAGTCCGCGAACTCCGGCTTGGAGAGGGTCGCCTCGATGCGTTGCTGCAGAGACTTGACCGGCGTCGGCGGGCGCAGGTCGCGCAGGATGATGGCGGCCCCTCCCAGGTACGCCGACACGTCCATGGGGCGGTCGGCGCGGTCGATCGCGTCGGCCAGCCGGCCTGTCACGATCGGCCGCACGGGCAGTTCGCGGTCGTTGACCGTGTTGAGCCCGCCGAAGGAGAGCGCCTCCAGCACGTCGAGGCGGTCGCGGAAGGCCCTCGCCAGCGCCCCCTGCACGAGGTCGGCGTTGGTGATCACGCTCTTGATCTGGAAGGTGTCGCTGGTGATGCCGTCCGCCCGGGGGTTCACCGTGATGATGTCGGCCTCGCGCAGTTGGCCGAGTTGCCGCTGGGCCGAATCGGTGGAGGTCGCGGCCTCCCGGGCCAGGGCCTGCACCCGTTCCTCCACCTCCGCGCGCTTCAGCGTCAGGGGCTGGCCGTCGGGCCCGTCCTTGAACCGCAGGGTGATCTTCGTGCCGCCCAGAAACTCGTTGTCCAGCACGCCCGAGCCGCGCACCACCAGCGTGAGCAGGCAGGCCAGGCTCAGCAGCAGCGAGAACCCGATGAACAGAAACCGGTACTTCATCCAGTCGATGTCGAACGAGAACAGCCGCTGCACCGCCGGCACCGCGATGGGCAGCATGCTCAGTTTCTTCCAGCGCAGTTTCTCGACCAGCACCGTGAAGAGCAGGCGCGTCGCGAACAACTGCGTGAACAGCGTGGCCACGGCCCCGATGCTCATGGTGATCGCGAAGCCCTTGATCTCCTGCGTCCCGGTGAAGCCCAGGATCACGCACACGATCAGGATGGTCACGTGCCCGTCAACAATCGAGGAGAGCGCCTTCTGGTACCCCAGCCGCACGGCGTTGCGAAGGTCCTGCCCGTGCCCCAGTTCCTCACGCATGCGCTCGTAGATCAGCACGTTGGCGTCCACCGCCATGCCGAACGCGAGGATCACGCCCGCGATCGCCGGCAGGCTGAACGGGGCCCGGTTGAGCGCCATGGCCGCGAGAATGATGAGCGAGTTCAGCACCATGGCGATGATCGAGACCGCCCCGCAGGTGAAGTAGTAGAACACCATGAACGCCGCCACCGCGACGAAACTGATCGCCCCCGCCAGCAGACCCCGCCGCAGGTTGTCCACGCCCAGTTCCGGCCCAACCGTGCTCACGCTGATGGGCTCGGGGCTGAGTTTGGCCGCCAGCGAGCCCGCGTTCAGCACACGCACCACGTAGCGGATCTCCGCCGTGGCAAAGTTGCCCGCGATCTGCCCGTGCTTGCCGATCTTGCTGTTGATGTTGGGCGCCGTGTACACCTCGTCGTCCAGCAGCACGGCCATCGAGTTCTGCACGTTCGAGCCCGTCAGTTGGCTCATCTTGTCCGCGCCCAGCACGTCCATCGAGAACGCGATCGACGGCCGCCCCAGTTCGTCCTGGCTCTGGCGGGCGGACTCGCACCGCCACGCCCCCTCCGCCTGCGTCAGCCGCTTGCCCTTCACGTCGTAGAGCAGCATGAAATACTGCCCGTCAAACTCGTCCACCACCGCGTGATACCGCCCCGCAAAGTACGACGCGGGCGAGGTCATCATCGCCTGCTGCTCTTCCAGGCTGTCAAACCACGTGTCTTCCTTGTTCAACTTGTACCACCGGTGCTCGCTCGACCGCACGTTGCGCGGCCCCTTCTCCCGCAGTTCCTGCCGCAGCCGGTTCTCATCCGCCGTCTCGCCGGGCTTCACGCCGATGCGGAAATCCAGCACGCCCGCGCCCCGCAAAAGCCGGATCAGGTCCTGCGGGTCGTCCAGCGTCGATCGGTTGGCCTGGAACGCGTCGTACTTCGCCACCACCCGATCCAGTTTCTCCGCCGCGCCCGGGTGGGCCTCCTTCAGCCGGGCCAGCGCACGCTGGCGCGGGCTGGGAATCTCCTTCATCTCCCCCGTCGCGGTGTCCTTGTACCGGCGCGCCACCGCCGGCAGGTCCAGCACTCGCCGCACCTCCGTCGTGGAGATCGCCGTCGCCTTGGCCGCCTCGCGGGCCTGCTCAAAGGCCTTCTCCGCGCGTGCGGGCCCGAGCGCGGCGGCCGCCAACGCATCCTGCGCTGCCTCGACACTCGCCGTGATCTGCTTGATCACCTCCCCCGGCTCGCCCTTGGCCTTGGCCTCCTCCAGCGCCTTGCCGAACTCCTCGATGGGCTTCTCAAAGGCCCCGCGTTGGGCCTGAAACTCGGCCCGGGCCTTCGCGGCCGCGTCGTACGCGCCCGCGGCGCCGTGGAGCAGGGCCGCACGCGTGGCATCGCCCCCTGCCAGTGCCGCGATCTCCGCGGCCCGTGGCTCCGGGGGCATCGCCATCACCCGGTCGAACTGGTTCACCGTGAGCGCACCGGAGGCGAGTTGGGCGATCTCAGCCTCAAAGTCCTTGCGGAACGCCTTGACGCCCTCGCCCCCCAACGGCATCGTGATCTCGATGCGGTTGCTGCCCTGGGCCACCATCTGAATCTCCATCACGCCGTTGGGGTCCACCCGGCGCTTCAGGAGTTCGATCATGTTGCCCAGCGTGTCCGCCGGATCGCCCGGGCGGATGTTCACCTGGTAGATCAGGCTGGTGCCCCCGGCCAGGTCCTTGCCGCGCCGGAGTTTGGCCTCGGGCGGCATGATCGCCACCACGGCCAGCAGGGCGACGACGAGGACGATAAACGAGTTGCGGACAAGGTGTCGCATAGGGGTCCAGAGAGCGGGCCGGGTTCACGCGGGAAGCGAGCAGGACGCGGCAACCGCCGCGGGGAGAGCGCACGCTCGGGCAGGTCCTCACACGGCGATCTTGTTGCCGCTGGGCTTGGCCTCCGCCTGCGACATCGTGGCGGGGCCGTTGGGCACCCCGTTGCCCTTGCGGAGAATCTGCTGCACGGAGGCCTTCGAGAAGGTGATCCGGGTGTTCGTGTTCTCATCCACGCGCAGCACCACCTCGTCATCACGCAGTTCCACCACCGTGCCGATCACGCCGCCGATCGTCTGCACGCGGTCGTTGCGGGCCAGCGTGCTCAGCAGTTCCGCCCGCTTCTTCTTCTCCTTGCGGCCCCCGAGCACCGACGTGAGGATCAGGAAGATGAACAGCCCCGAAATGATGAACAGGAACGTCAGGTCCGGGGCACCGGCCGGTTTGCCGATCGGCTGCCCGGCGGCGGGCGCCGCCGGAACGGTCGTCGTGGCGGCACCTTGCGTGGGCATCCCGGGAATCTCCACCTGCTTGGCAGGCGGCGCCCCGGTCGCGGCGGTTGTGGGCGAGGCGGTGGGTGTGAAAGCAAGCAGGAAGGCAATGTCCACGAGCGAATACTCCGAGGCCGCGGGAAGATCGACACCCGATTCATGGAACCGGGCCCGCACGCGCGCCACAGCGGCCCACGAACGGGAAGGGCGATATTAGGAGGGTGAAAGGGCCTTGACCCCGTCCGCGGCCACCGGAAATGCGGCCACCAGGGGGGCCCAGCCGTCGGTCGTGATCGCCCCGCGAAGCGCCCCCATGAACCGTTGAAAATACCGAAGATTGTGCAGGGTCACGAGTATGGGCCCCAGCATCTCATCGCACGCGAACAAGTGCCGGATGTACGCCCGCGAGAAGTGCGGGCCCGCGCACGCCCGGCAATCGCACCCCGCCTCCAGCGGGCCCGCGTCGCGCGCGAACCTGGCGTTGCGCAGGCGGATCTGGCCCGTGGGCGTGAACGCGTTCGCGTTCCGCCCGTTGCGCGTGGGCAGCACGCAGTCGAACATGTCCACGCCGCTCAGCACCGCCCCCAGAATGTCCTTCTCGTAGCCCACGCCCATCAGGTAGCGCGGCTTGGCCTCCGGCATCAGCGGGGCCGTGTGCCGCACCACGCGGATGATGTCGTCAAAGCCTTCGCCCACCGCCACGCCGCCGATGGCGTACCCCGGCAGGTTGATCGCCGTGATGCGCTGCGCCGACCACGTGCGGGCCTCAAGATCGGTGCCCCCCTGGATGATGCCAAAGAGCGATTGGTCCGCGCTTCGAGCGTGCGCCGCCTTGCACCGCTCCAGCCACCGCACTGTGCGCTCGTTGGCCTCGCGCAGCCGCGCACCGTGGTCAAAGACCCTGGCCTTGCGCGTGTCGCGGGCAAGCACGCGCTCCAGGCGCGGGTCGCCGTCGCCCGCACCCTCCGCCTCTCCCCCTGTCGAGGGCGGGCAATCGTCAAACGCCATGATGATGTCCGCCCCGAGTTCGTTCTGCACGCCCATCGCCCGCTCCGGCGACAGGTGCACCATCGAGCCATCCACGATCGACTTGAACTCCACGCCCCCGTCGTTCACCGTGTTGATGTTCGCCATCGAGTACGCCTGGTATCCGCCCGAATCCGTGAGCATCGGCCCCCGCCAGTTCATGAAGGCGTGCAACCCGCCCAAAGCGGCCACCGTCTCGCTCCCCGGCCGAAGCATGAGGTGGTACGTGTTGCCCAGGCAGATCTGCGCGCCTGTTTCCGCGAGCAGATGCGGCAGGATGCCCTTCACGCTGCCGCGCGTGCCCACGGGCATGAACGCGGGCGTGTCGAACGAGCCGTGGGCCGTGTGGACCCGGCCCAGCCGTGCGCGGCTGGTGGTGGAGCGTGCGAGAATGTCGAAGCGGAGGGCCATACGCGCTCGTACGGATGCCGGCCCGGCATCGCCTCAGCGTTGAAGGGGCCGGTGGGGTGCGGAGGCCGCCTTCTTCGGCGGCACAATCGCCGACAGCGCCACCGCCACCACCAGTGTCCCCACCACGATCAGCAGCGAAACCGTGGTGTCGAGTTTGACCGCCCTGCGAGCCTCCAGTCCGATCAGGCCCAGATACGGCGGCACGCTCAGCAGCAGCAGTTTCAGCCCCACATACCCCAGGATCACGATCAGCGCGGGCTTGAGGAACCTGAACCGCGCCACCAGCGCGGCCACGCAGAAGTAGAGCGACCGCAGGCCCATGATGGCGAAGATGTTGCTGGTGAAAATGATGAACGGGTCGGGCGTGATGGCGAAAATCGCCGGGATCGAGTCCACCGCGAACACCAGGTCGGTGATCTCGACCATCACCAGCGCCAGAAACAGCGGCGTGATCGCCCACCCCGCCCGCAAACTGCCCGCGGGGGGCGGGTCCTGCCGCTCCTTGCCCGTGGCCGGATCAACGCTATAGGTTGGCGGGAGCGTGCGCTTGGTGAAGAACTTCTGCCCGTCGAAGAAGTCGGTCATGGGGTACACCTTCTGCACCCACCTCAGCACCGGGTTGTCCGATGGCTTCTCGGCGCTCTTGATCAGCGCCATTTTGATCGCCGTCGCGACCAGGAAA
>CAZNEU010000159.1:0-2291 GCA_964571915.1 uncultured Phycisphaeraceae bacterium | reverse complement strand
GTGCCGAGGCGGGCGCGTTTGCCTCGCTTGGCGGGGTGCTGGGCTATGTGCCCACCGCCCCCATGGCCGATCTTCTCGCCAAGCCCATGTGCGTGCATGTTGAGCCCGCGGTGCGCGATGGGCTTGTGCGTTGCACGCTTGATGCGCCCGGCCACACCGAGGTCGTGCTCGACGCCCTCTGCCGCGCCAACTGCTCACCCCTCACCGCCGATGCCGCCACGATCGCCCGCGCCCTTGCCGCGCTGGGCGAGAGCACGCCCGGCCTCATCGGCCGCGCCCTCGAACTCCGCATCACCAACGAGCGGGGCGCAGTCCTCCCAGTCGCGACCGCCGCGGGCCACATCGGCACGCTCGGGGCCGCGGCTTGCACCTCGGTGCTCACCATCAGTGCCGACGACCGCGCCGATCCGCTCGACCACTCCGGCCTCACCGAGATCATCGGCCTCGCCCTCGCGGCAGATGTGGGCTGCATCCACATCCGCACGCCGCTGCTCGCCGACGCGGCGCGCGTGGAGACGTTCCTCGCCGGCCCGCGCCCGCACATCATCAGTGTCGATCTCGTTGCCGACGATGCCCCCACCTATGCCAGCATCACCGGGCGCGACGACTTCGAGCGTGTGCGCGCCAACCTCGCACGTCTGTTCGCGTGGCGTGAGAGCCTGGGTGCCGCGCGCGCCGACGGCGGCGGCGGCATCGCCACGCCGTGGATCGTGCCGCGCATGGCACGGGGCGATGCCGTGTACACGCAGATCGAGAACTGGTACGACCATTGGCTGCTCACGGCTGGCTGGGCAGTCATCGACCCGCCCGTCGCGGCCTCGCCTCGCTCCGCCGAGCGCATCACGCCGCTGCCGCTGCCAGACCTTGCCGCGCGGCGGCAAGCGCTCCTGCGCACCGTCATCGGGCCAGACGGGCGGAGGCGGGCATGACGCGCCGTGTCCACACGCCGCCCGCCATCGCCATCATTCTGGCACGCCGCGGCAGCAAGGGCGTGCCCGGCAAGAACGTCGCCCTTGTGGGCGGCAGACCCTGCATCGCCTGGACCATCGACGCGGCCATCCAGGCCGCGGGCGTGGGTATCGTGGCCGTCTCCACCGACGACCCCGATGCCAAATCCGTCGCTCGCTCCTTTGGCGCGGGCATCATGGTGATCGATCGGCCCAAGAGCCTCGCGGGCGATCGAGCCACCATTGATGCCGCGGCCCGCCACGCGGTGGCCTGGGTGGGGCGGACATCCTGTCCGCCGGTCTTGGTGGGGCGGACATCCTGTCCGCCATCCGCCCCCATCGTCATCCTCTACGCCAACGTCCCCATCCGTCCCGTGCTCAAGGGCGTGGGCCTCATCGACCGCGCCCTGGCCACCCTCGCCCGCACCGGTGCCGACAGCGTGCAGAGTTACGCGCCCGTCGGCAAGTTCCATCCGTGGTGGACCGCGCGCGTGAACGACCGCACCGGCCGCGTGGCCCCGTGGCAGGGGCGTGTGCTCAACCACGGCGTCTTCCGTCGCCAAGACCTGCCCCCCGCCTTCGTGCCCGATGGCGGCGTGATCGCCCTCACCCGTGCCGCGCTCATGCTGGAACTCGGCGTGGCCCCCGGCCCGCACGCCTTCTTCGGCTGCGGCCGGCGCGGCATCATCAATGCCGATGGCGCCGTCATCGACATCGACTCGCCGACGGACCTGCTCGTGGCCGATGCGGTGCTCCGCCATGCCGCGGTGCCATGAATCAGACCCGGCGGCGACGGAGCGCGGCCACACCGAGCACGCAGAAGCACAGCCCCGAGGCCGGTGTGGGCACGAGCACGGCCAGGCCGTACTCCACGCTGAAATCGCCGCTGTTGTTCACCACCTGCAGGTAGTACTTGTGGATGGTGGTCAGCCGGAACGTGGGGATGGCGAAGTCGAAGAGTTTCACGTTCTCGTCGGCCAGTGTTTCCGTGGCGGCGATGAGTTTGTCGGGGTTGGCATCGTTGTCGTAACCCGCGATGTTGTTGCCCTCCTGGTAGAGGCGCAGGCCAAGGTCCGCCAACGCGCTGAGAGAACCGTCATCCTTCACGGCGGGGTTCCACGTGAGCGTAGCGCGGATGTGCACGCCCGCCACGTCGCCCAGCAGGTAGTCAACGGTTCCGATCTCCGTGTCCCTCTTCTTGGCGGTCTCCAGGTCCCAGAAGCCCGAGCGCATGGCGGCCTTGTCGGTCACGTCGATGCGGTGGTGCAACTGGTTGTTCGCGTCGGAGAGGTTCGCCTCGCCCATGGCGTAGTTCCGCAGCGTGTTGTTCACATCCAGCGCCCC
>CAZNEU010000158.1:0-5323 GCA_964571915.1 uncultured Phycisphaeraceae bacterium | reverse complement strand
GAATGTACCTCTCCGCTTCGGGCGCACTGACCAATCTGTACCGCATGGACGTGCTGGCCAACAACCTTGCTAACAGCGAGACGCCGGGGTTCAAGGTGATCTCGGCGGGGACGCGCGAGCGCGACGCGGCCCGGGCGGAGGACGGCCTGGCGTTTCTTCCCTCGAACACCTTGCTGGAGCGGCTGGGTGCGGGGGCGATGCTGGTGGGCAACCGGGTGTCGCAGGGGCAGGGCGCACTGCAAAGCACGGATCGGCCGCTGGATGTGGCGATTGAAGGGCGGGGCTTTCTGGTGGTGCAGACGGGGGAGGGTGTGGACAGTGAAGCGCTGCGGCTGACGAGGGACGGGCGGCTGACGCGCAATGCGCGGGGCCAACTGGTGCAGGCATCAACCGGGCTGAACGTGCTGGACAACGCCAACAAGCCGATCACGCTGAGCGGCGAGGGGGTCGTGCGGATTGACCGCGACGGCACGATCCGGCAGGAGGGCGGCGTGGTGGCGAAGTTGCAGGTGGCGGTCGTGGCCGCGCCGGAGCAACTCAGGCCCGTGGGCAACGGGCTGTTTCAGGGCGACAACCGGCTGATCGCAAGCCGGAAGCCCGCAGATGCCACGCTGACGCAGGGTTCGGTGGAGCGGTCGGCGGTGGACGCGGTGAAGACGATGATGAACCTCTCGACCGCGGAGCGGGCGGTGGGGGCGAACCTGCGGATGATCACGCTGTACGACCAGTTGATGGAGCGTGCGGTGAGCCTTGGGCGCGTGGCGTGAGATGCGAGACGCCAGACGCGAGACATCAGGTGTCAGGCATGAGGCGTGGTGGAGCGACGGTGTGATGGTGTGATGGTGTGCGGCTTCTGCGAGCAATGACATGGCGATTATCGCAATGCAGTCCGCGGCGTCCGGGTTGTCGGCGTTGAACACGGCGCTGGACGTGACGGCCAACAACCTGGCGAACGTGAACACGCCGGGGTTCAAGGCCAGCCGCGCCAACTTTCAGGACTTGTTGTACATCGAGCGGGCCCAGCCGGGCACGGAGAACGTGAACGGCGACCAACGGCCGATCGGGCTGTACGTGGGGCTGGGCGTGCGTGTGAGCGGCACGCAACTGGACTTCGCCAGCGGCTCGCCGGTCAGCACCGGGCGCGACCTGGACGTGGCGATCGAGGGTACGGGCTTCTTCCGTGTGCGGACCGAGGCCGCCCTGGGCGGCGGGTTTGCGTACACACGGGCGGGGAGTTTCACGCTCAACCGCGACGGCGAGATTGTGCTGGCCAACGACCAGGGGCGGAGGCTGGAACCGAGCATCACGGTGCCGGCGGATGCGCTGCGGCCGATCGCCATCCGGCCCGACGGGCGGGTGTTTGTGTCGCAGGTGGGGCAGGTGGAGCCGGTGGAGATCGGGCAGGTGCAGACGGCGGCGTTCATCAACCCCTCGGGCCTGAAGCAGGTGGGCGAGAACCTGTATGTGGAGACCGCCGCGAGCGGGCCGCCGCTGGTGGGCGACCCCGGCACGGACACGCGCGGCACGCTGACGAGCAGTTTTCTAGAGAGTTCCAACGTGGACCCGACGCGCGAACTGATCGACCTGATCAAGACCCAGCGGGCGTTTGAGATGAACTCGAACACCATCCGGGCCGCGGACCAGACGCTGCAGAACGTGGCGAACCTCAGAAGCCGGTAGCGGAGAGCCGGTGGCCGCGAGCCGGGGGTGGTGGAGATCGGGTTGCTGATGCGATGTGCCCTTGCCATTCTGACCTTGGTGCTGCTCGCGACGGGTGCGGCCCGCGCGCAGACGGCGGTGGTGGTGCGAGCCGCGGCAGACATTCAACCCGGGCGGGCGGTGCTGCTGCGGGAGATCGCGACACTGAGCGGCGACGAAGCCGCGCGGCTGGGCGAGGTGGAAGTGCTGAGCGGGGGCGCGGCGGGCCGGGCACGCGGCGCGTGGGGTGGCGGGGGGCGAGTGATCGACTTGGCGGCGGTGCGGAGCGCGCTGGATGCGGCGGGCGTGAACTGGGGGCGCGTGGCCCTGAGCGGCAGCGCGTGCAGGCTGGGCGGCGCGGATGAGCCCGCGGCCAAGGCCACGCGGGCTGCGCGCAAGCCGGGCGTGGTGTTTGAGGTGGCGGACGAGATCGCCGCGGGCACGGTGAAGCGGGCGATTGCGCTGCGGCTGGCGGACCTGTACGGTGTGGAGCCCGGCGGCCTGCGGATGGCGGTGTCGTCCAACGCGGATGAGGACGCGGCGCTGCTGGCGATGTCGCTGGAGGCGGCGGGGGGGGGCGCGGTGCGGAGGGTGGAGGCGACGCCGGGCACGTCGGGGGTGTCGGGGCGCGTGGCGGTGCGGGTGGATGTGTACGAGGGGGCGCGGGTGATTGCAGCGCGGACGCTCAGCGTGGATGTGCTGGTGAAACGGAGCAGCACGCTGCCGACATCGGCCGTGGACCGCGACCAGCCGATGGACCCCGGCGCACTCACGACGGAAGATCGCTGGCTCTCACCCGCGGCGGATGCGCCGCTGAGGGCGGAGGAGATTGTGGGCCAGAACGCGCGCCGAAGGCTTGAGCCGGGCAGGCCGATCACGCGGGACGATGTGCGGCCGCCGCTGGTGGTGAGCCGCGGGGATGTGGTGTGGGTACACGTGCTGAGCGGGTCGGTGTCGGTGAAGGCCAAGGCCCGGGCCCTGGAGGCGGGGCGCGACGGGGAGGATGTGCTGATGCAGATCGACGGGTCGAAGAGGACGTTCAAGGCCCGCATGAGCGGGCGCGGGACCGCGGTGATGCACTGCTCGGGCGGGCAGGACGGAGACGCGCAATGACACTGAGCACGATGCGGGCGTTGATGGTGGCGGCCCTGGGCGCGGCGGCGGGCGCGGCGAGCGGGCAGAGTTTGTTTCAGCGCCCGGTTGCGCCGGCACCGGCCAACGCGCTGCCGATGGTGCCCGCGACCGCACCCGGCGCGCCGCCTTCCGGTGGGGCACCCTTGAGCACCCCCCCCACTCTCTCGCCGACCAACGGCGTGCCGGTGATGGAGGGCGTGCCGATGAACACGGCCGCGTTTGCGTGGAACGGGCCGGGGTTTGCGGGGGTGGGGCTGGCGAGCGTGAAGCCGCCGCCGCCCCGGACGTATGTGAAGCACGACAAGATCGAGATCATCATCAACGAGACCTCGATCTCGTCCGCGGAGTCAAAGTTGGAGACGAAGACGAAGTACGACACGAAGGCGGAGTTGTCGCAGTTTCCGAGTCTGCAGCAGTTGATCTACAACGCCACGCTGCGGGACGGGATCACGGGCGATGCGCCGAACCTGGGCCTGAGTGCGAACCAGGACTACAAGGGCAACGGGAAACTGGAACGCAAGGACCGCCTGACGGCCCGGATTTCGGCGATCGTGATCGACGTGAAGCCCAACGGGCACCTAGTGGTGGAGGCGACGGAGACGATCCAGCAGGACAGGGAGAGCAAGACGCTGGTGGTGGCGGGCTTGTGCGACCCGAAGGATGTAACCGTGCAGGGGACGGTGCTCTCCAACCAGTTGGCGAACCTGGTGATCCGCGTGGACAACGCCGGGCAGGTGAAGGATGCCTCGGAGAAGGGGTTTATTCCGCAGGTGCTGGAGGCGATCTTCAACTTCTGACGCACGCGGCCGGATCGCGCAGGGTTGGCACGGCCTTCGCGTGAACGCGCTGTGATGCTCCCCCGGCTTCATCATCGCGCAGGGTTCGCGCACTTCGGCTGGTCCCTCGTCGCGAGTCTTGCGCTCTGCGGCCCGGCACACGGGCAGAGCGACACCGCCCCGGTTTCTCAGGGGGTCACGAGCATCCAGGACATGGTGCGGATCGAGGGGCAGGGCGAGAGCGTGCTGCGCGGCTTCGGGATCGTGACGGGCCTGAAGGGCACGGGCGACAGCGGGCAGGACCTGGTGCTGGCACGCCCGCTGGCGCAGGTGTACAAGAACAACGGCAACGAACTGGCCGACCCGCGCGAGTTGGCCAAGGCCAAGAGCGCGGCGCTGGTGATGATCGAGTGCGTGATTCCCAAGGAGGGTGCCCGGCGCGACGACGAGATGGACGTGTTTATCACGGTGTCGCACTCGGCCGCCAGCCTGGCGGGCGGACGGTTGCTGCTGGCGCCGCTCACCGGCCCGTTCACGGGCGATGACACGCTCTACGCCATGGCCTCCGGGCCGGTGGTGATCGAGGACGCGGCGGTGCCGACGGTGGCGCGGGTGCGGGGCGGTGCGAGGATGGTGCGGGACGTGCTGATGCCCCTGACGGGCGAGAGTTTCAACCTGATCGTTCACCCCCACTTTCGCGGGTGGACGGTGACGGACCAGTTGGCCGACACGATCAACAGCCTGACACCCGAGGCGGAACTGGGCGGGTTGGAGGGTGAGAGCGTGATTGGCGTGATCGCCCGGGCCGTGGACGATGCCAGCGTGCGCGTGGATGTGCCGGCGGTGGAACGGGCGAACAAGGCCAAGTTTCTGTCGCGGGTGCTCTCGGCGAGTTTCAGCCCCAGTCTGCTCCGGCTGCCGGCCCAGGTGATTGTGAACTCGCGCACCGGGTCGATCATCGTGACGGGCAACGTGGAGATCTCGCCGGTGGCGGTCTCGCACAAGGACCTGATCGTTTCGACCACGCGCCCGACCGTGGAACCCACGCCGCAGAACCCGCGGACGACCATCTCCACGAGCACCACGCTCCAGACCACGGGGCGTTCCAGCGAGCGCGGCCGCATCCAGGACCTGCTCGCGGCGATGCGGCAGTTGGATGTGCCCATCAACGACCAGATTTCCATCCTCACGCAGATGCACCGGGCGGGCAGGCTGCACGCGCGGCTGATTGTGGAGTGACATGAGCGGCACCCTCTCCATCTTGCGCACATCCGCGACCACGCCGCCGGCCGATTCGCTCCGTGGCGACGGGTTGCTTCGTGCCGCGGCGGAGCGTGTACGAGCCGCGACGGCTGCGCAGCGCCCCGTGTCGGGGCTTGGGGCGAGGCAACTCCTGTTCAGCGATGTGCTGGGGGGGGCGGCGGGCTACCGCACCGGCGGCAAGGTGGCCGAAAAGACGGCTCTAGACCCCGTGGCGCAGGCTCGGGAAGCGGCTCAGGACTTCGTGGCCATCGCGTTTGTGGGGCCGGTGCTCAAGGGGCTGAGGGACGCGAACAACGCCGCGCCGCCGTTTGCGCCGGGTCCGGCGGAGAAGCAGTTCGGGGCTTTGATGGACCAGCAGGTGGCGCGGCAGGTGGTGCGGGCGAGCCACTTTCCGCTGGTGGATCGCGTGGCACTCGATCTGCTCCGTACACGAGACACAGCCCCGAATAATC
>CAZNEU010000157.1:0-3143 GCA_964571915.1 uncultured Phycisphaeraceae bacterium | reverse complement strand
GAAGGCGGACGAGGGCGTGCTGCGGATCGGCACGAACGCGATCGTGCTGGACACCGACCACGAGCGCGGGCGGGTGCTGCGGTTCCGCAGCGACGAGGTGATGAGCGGAGCCGAGGCGCAGGGGCGGAGTGAACCTCTGGGCGGCGACGCGGGCTAACGTGCCCGCGTGCCAGAGCCGGACGGACCCGCCGCGTGGGATGATGCACGGCCCCAGTGCCCGGCGTGCCGATACGACCTCTCGGGCACGCCCCCCACGTGGACGCTGGCGTGCCCGCTGCGCGGCACCTGCCCGGAGTGCGGGGCCGCCTTCGCGTGGAGCGACCCCTTCCGTGCCGCGGTGCTGGCCCCCGCCTGGCTGTTTGAGTACACGGCCAAGGCCGGGCCGCGTGCGTGGCTGGCGTGCGCGGCACGGGTTCTTGTGCCGTGGCGGTTCTTCGATGAATCACGCGGCATCGCCCGGGCCACGCCGGTGGTCGGGCGCAGGCTGGTGCGGTTCGCGGCGATATCGCTGGCGCTGTCGCACGTGGTGATCGTGGCGTTGACGGCGGTGCAATCGGTTGATCGGCTGCGGCCGGCGTTCGCCTTCGGCACGCCGCCGCAGAGGCAGGAGGCCCTGTGGCGGGCGGTGGTGCCGCTGGTGTGGCCCTACGGCGGCTTCGGGTGGACGCTTCACTGGTCATACCGGCCGATGCTGGGCACGGCGTGGTGGATGTTCATTCTGTGGGTGGTGCTGATCGGCCCGTGCGTGTGGTTGGCATCGTCCGGTCCGCGGCGGGCGGGCGACTCCGGCGGCCGCCTGCTGCGCGTGAGCGCGTACGGAACGGTGGCGGTGCCCGTGGCCATGGCGTGCTGGGCATCGGCGTTCACGGCGTATGTGCTGGGGTGGTGGCCGCGCGGCAGTGCGCTGAGTTCACGCATGACGGGCCTGGTGTACTCGGCGTGGCTTCCGGCGGGCGCGATGGGCGTGTGGGTGCTGCTGTATTGGCTCGCTGGCGGTGCCGGACACCTGGGCGACGGAAGGGTCCGCCTGCGCGTGCTGTGCGGCCTGGTGCTCGCGTGCGTAGTGGCGGGTTGTGTGGTGTGCGCGTGGCCCGGCAACACGCTGTGGCGGGGCCTGCGAGCGTGGCTCGCCGGTGGGTGAAGGTGGGGGGTGAAAGGAAAACGTCCGCAGCGCGATTGGCGCGGCGGACGCGGTGGAAGGAAGGCGTGGTTGGCCCCTTGCGGGAGCGGGCGGAACGGGGGCGCTGGTTCAGTCGTACAGGGCGGTGGTGGCGGGGAGCGGGGCGGGGCTGAGTTTCAGCGTCGTTTCGATGCGCCAGTTGGACTCGGTGGTGTGCCGCTCGGCGTGGAAGATCTTGAGCATGTACTGCTTGCCGTCCACCAGCCAGGTCAGCCGGTCCAGTTCCAGATACTGCTCGACCTTGCCGTGGATGCCGCCCAGATCGATCACCAGTTTGCCGTCGATGAAGACCCACACGTCGTCGTCGCCGGTGAACCTGAAGACCTGACCCTTGCCCTTCTCGAAGATGAAACTGGTCTCCACCTCGGTGGTGAAGTGGAAGTTCTTGCCCGTGCTCGAGTAGTTGCCGAAGAGTTCGCCGTTGATGGGGAAGAAGCCCGACTTGGACTTCCAGGGCTCGTCGGTGGCGGAGTCCATCACGTAGCGGTTGGTGCCGGCCACGCGGTTGAGCACCAGCGGCACGTTCCTGGAGACGTTCACGCCCGAGACGTCGCGGTACCACTGGCTGAACGAGGCCACCGACTTGAAGCAGTAGGAACTGTTGTTGCTCGCGTACGCGCCGGCCACGTCGCCCAGGGCGGCGGTGTAGAGGGCGGGGTTGATCTGGCGGCCGGACTTGTCCTTCCAGTGCTTGCTGACGGCCTTGCCCTGAAGGTTGTTGGCGGTGGGCTTGCCCTGCGAATCGAGGGTGGCGTTGAGCGCGCCCACACGCAGGTTGCAGATGCCGGTCTGGAAGTCGTCGTGCCCGCCGCTGGTGCCCTTGGCCTTGAAGTCGCGCACCGTGGCGTTCAGGCTCAGTGCTGCCGGCAGGTACGCGAAGGCATCTGCGGCGGAGTTGGCCTGACTCACGGAGATCGCCACGCCCGTTCCCGCCAGCGCCGCCACGGCCAGGAGCGGCACCACCCACCTCGGCACGCGCGGCGGGTGGGGGGTGCGGGTCGGCGGGCAGCGGAGCGGCTTGCAGGAGAGGCGGTCGGGCGTGGGTGCGGGCGTGTTGTCGGCCATGGCGGTCGCTCCGTTGCCGCTCACGTGGTTCGCGGGCAGGCGGCCCGGCGCATCGATCCCGCGTCGGGGCCACACGGCCCACCACGCAGCGCGTCGGACACTCACAACGTGCGATTGGGGCGCGGACCGTGCCAGTGAACCGCGTGCCGTGGCGTGTCAAGAGCGCGCGTCTGTGCCGCTCCGGCAAGGGCCACCAGACGCGGGTGAACCCGGGCCCGAGAATCGCCGCCGAAACTGGCCGGGGACCATCGATCCGGCCGACGTATATTGGTTCCCGGTACTCACGGCCCCACGGGGCGGGCCACCCCGAGGCCCTCGCCTCCGGCTCGCCGCTCACGGCCAACGGCTCACGGCTCACGGAGGATGCGATGGATCGCTTTGAGATACGCGGCGGCACACGCCTGACGGGCAAACTCACCGTGAAGGGCGCCAAGAATGCCGCCCTGCCCCTGATGTGCGCCTGCCTGCTCACCGACGAACCGGTGGTGCTGCGCGATGTGCCCGACCTGGCCGACATCGCCTCCATGCGCAAACTCCTGAGCACGCTGGGCGTGGAGGTGGAGCACACGCCCGATGACCGGCTCAACGCCCCCGGCGGCATCACCCGCGCCCACGCCACCGACCGCGCCGCCTGCCACGCCGAGTACGAGATCGTCCGCACCATGCGGGCCAGCATCTCGGCCCTGGGCCCCCTGCTGGCCCGGCGCGGCGAGGCCCGCATCTCCCTTCCCGGCGGGTGCGCCATCGGTGAGCGGCCGGTGGACCTGCACATCCGCGGGATGGCCGCGCTGGGCGCGCAGATTTCGCTCCAGGGGGGCGACATCGTCGCCAAGGCCCCCAGGGGCACCAGCGGTGTGCCACGCCTCAAGGGGGCGCGGGTCTTTCTGGGCGGCCCCTT
>CAZNEU010000156.1:0-4112 GCA_964571915.1 uncultured Phycisphaeraceae bacterium | reverse complement strand
GAGACCAACCCGATCCCCATCAAGGCGGCGATGCACATGCTGGGGCGCGACTCGGGCGCACTGCGCCTGCCGATGACGCCCGCCCGCACGGAGACGGTGCGGGCAGCCCGGGCCGCGCTGGCGGATATGGAGATACACATGCCCCCACCCACCGCGGCCAGTCCGCGTTGAGACGGGGAGGGGCCGGACGAAAGCCCCCCGCCCCGCGCCCCGGGCGGGGAGCGTGCGTACCTTGCTGCCAGCAGGAGGAGCCGGCGGGTTCACCGCCGGCATCCGCGATTGGTGTCCGGGCAGTTCTTGTCGAGCATGGCCGCGGGGGGCGGAGCGAGGCGAGCGCGGAGATGAGCAAGGCTCGATCAACATCACCTCGGAAACGCACAGCCGCGATCCGGCCGTCGGCGGGCGTGCCCTCGCAGGTGGAGGCCAAGCCCCGCGCCGCGTCCGTGCCCGCCATCAACTCCCCCGAATCCGCCCGGCAGTATCTCCTCGCGCGCACCGACCTGGAGCGCCTAGCCCCGACGCCCGCGACGCGCGACCAGTACAAACTCGACCGAATGCGCGCGATTCTGGAGGCCCTGGACAACCCGCAGGACTCGGTCCGCTGCATCCACGTCGCCGGCACCAAGGGCAAGGGCAGCGTCTGCGAGATGGTGGCGGCGTGCCTCGAATCCAGCGGCTACGCGGTGGGCCTGTACACCAGCCCCCACCTGCTCGACATGCGCGAGCGCGTCCGCATCAACCGCAAGCCCATCAGCGAGAGCGAGTTTGTCGCCCTCACCAAGCGCGTCGCCAAGGCCGCGGCATCGGTCGCGCCCGCCCTGGGTGAATCCACGTTCTTCGAACTGCTCACGGCCATCGGCTTCCTGCACTTCGCCGAGCAGGCGGTGGATGTCGCCGTGATCGAGGTGGGCCTGGGGGGCCGGCTCGACTGCACCAACGTGATCACCCCCGAGGTGGCCGCGATCACCACCATCGGGCTCGACCACACGCAGATTCTGGGCGACACGGTCGAAGAGATCGCGGCCCAGAAGGCCGGCATCTTCAAGCCCGGCGTGCCCGCCCTGGCCATCCAGCAGGACACCAAGGTCATCAACGTCTTCCGCCGGATCGCGCAGGAGGTGGGCGCGCCGCTCCAGATCGTGGGCAACGACATCGAGTTCAGTTACCGCTTCGAGTGGGCCGCGGGCGGAGGGGGGGGTGGTGGGGGCGGCGCCGGTGCGCGTGCGCGCGGCCACGCGCAAGGCGGTGGCCAGTGCGCCCGCGTCAACCTCACCACCGAGCGCAGCAACTACGAGCACGTGCCGGTGCCCCTCAAGGGCGAGCACCAGGCCCTCAACTGCGGCCTGGCGCTGGCAATCCTGGACAAACTCAGCGAGCGCGGCTTCGCCTGCCCGGAGGCCAAGGTGCTGCGCGGCCTGGCGAGCGTGAGCCTGCCCGGCCGCTTCGAGATGGCCCTGCAAAGCCCGCGCCTGCTGCTCGACGTGGCCCACAACCCCGACTCCATGCGGGCGCTCATGAAGACCATCGGGGCGTGCCTGCAATACGACTCGCTCATCGTCGTCTTCGGGTGCGCCGCGGACAAGGACATCAACGCCATGCTGCGCAGCCTCGCCGCGGGCGCGGACAAGGCGATCTTCACGCGGGCCTCCGGCAACGCCCGCGCGGTGGACCCGGCCGACCTGCAACGGCGCTACGGCGAACTGGGCGGGAAGATGTCGCAGGCAGCCCCCACCCTGCGCGAGGCCCTGGACCTGGCGGGGCGCGCGGTGGGTCGGGGCGACCTGATCTGCGTAACGGGTAGTTTTTATGTCGTCGGTGAGACCAAGCGCCTGCTGGCCGAGGCCGCCGCCGGCCCCCCGAAACGCTGAACCGCGCGCGCGACCCGCGGGCACCGCGGACCCGATGCGCGCGCAGCAGACAATCAGGGCGTTGTGGCGTTTTCCGCTTCTAATGAAGGGAGACAAGACCTGATTGCCCGCCGTGCGGGCCCCCCGCCCCGAACCAACCTGCGTGCGCCGTCTTCCGACGGCACACCGACCGACCGATCCGCCACCGGCCACACCCGCGGCGGTCATTCCCGCGCGGCAAGCGTCTCGCGCGCCACACGCTGGAACAGCGCACGCGGCGCACCCCGGCCGGTCCACAACTCGAACTGATCCGCGGCCTGGGCGATGAACATCGACAGGCCGTCCACGCACGTCAGCCCGAAAGAAGCCGCGGCTCGCAGCAGCGGGGTGGCCAGAGGCGCGTAGACGGCATCCGATACGCAGGCGTGTTTCGGGAGGTTCCCCAAAACTCCCAAGGGCACAGGATTCTCATTCGGGGCGGGGCCGCCGGTCATCCCCACCGGCGTGCAGTTCATCAGCGCGGCCACCCGGGCCGGGTCGATCGCCTCCCAGGTTGCCGCTCGCATCGGCGAATCCCCCTTGGCGTGAGCGCCCAGTTCCTTGGCAAGGGCTGCGGCCCGGTCGCCCGTGCGGTTCACGATCACCACGCGCCGCCCACGATGCATGAGTTCGGTCGCGACCGCCCGCGCGGTGCCCCCCACTCCCACCACCACCACGTCGCCGTCCGCAGCCGCCGCGGTGAGCAGGTTGGCCGCTGCAGGCCCGTCGGTGTTGGAGACGGCGAAGGCGATCGGCACCCCGCGCGGGTCGCGCCTGAGGGCAAGGGTGTTTGCCGCGCCGCAGCGGTCGGAGAGCAAGTCGAGAGACCAACGCACATCGCCGTCGGCGCTCTGCTCGCGCGCCAGGCGCACGAGGTGCTCCTTGTGCGGGCTCGTAACGCTGAGCCCGGCGAGGTCGAGGAAGGGGTGGTCGATCATCGCCAGCACCGTGGCCTTGAAGTGCTCGTACTCCGGCGGAACGGGCATGGGCAGGTACACGCCGTCGTGCCCGACGGCCTCGAACCCGGCGTTATGCACGTGGGGCGAGAGCGAATGTTCCGCGGGGAACCCCACCACCCCGTACACGCGCGTGGCCGTGCCGATGGATCGGAAGCGGTAGGTGTCGAGCAGTTCGCGCAGCACGGGCTGGCCGGGCGCCGTGGCCGAGTCGCGTCGCAGGGTGGCGAACGTGAGAAACCCGTTGAACTTGGGCGCCAGCACGCGGCTGGGCAGCCCGAAGGGCCCCATCCCCAGCGCGATGGTCGGCCGACCCGTCTCGCGCGAGGCGGCCTGGATATCCAACAGTTCCAGGTTGTCGCGCAGCGACCGTGCCCGGTACGCGATCTTCATCACGCGGCAGGCAGGCTCCTTCACCATCGCCTCCACGCGCCGGAAGAGGTCCGCCGGGCGGGTGTGAAAGTCGTGCATGGAGAGGATGAGGCTGGTCTCGACCGGGCGCACCTGGCCGGGATGATCGACGGCGAGGTTCACCTTCTGACGGATGTTCTCGCTGCGGGTGTAGGTGGCCAGTTCGATATCAATGTAGCGCGGGGCGTGGCCGGGGCGGTCTGCCGCGACGATGCCGAGACGCTCGAACAACGCGATGCGGGCATCGTCGGGGCCGTCGTACTGCCCGCCCTCCAGCACGGGCCGGCACGCGACGATGCACGCGAGCGGGGCCGCGGCAACGAGGCTCGCAATGGCATCGGCCTGGGGCGCGGCTTCAACCGCATCGCCGGTGAAGAACGAATCGACGCGGAACTCGACCAGGTCGGCCCCGCCGTCGCGGGCCTCGTGCGCAGCGGCCAGCGCGGCCTCGACCGATTCGACGAAGATGGGGACGCACACGAGTGTCAAGCGGGCCGATGGTACGGGCGTGAGCCGCGCCTATCTTCGCGTCATGCCCGCCAAGACACCGCCCGTGAAAAAGCCCTCCGAGCCGCCGCCGGCCTTTGACCCCAGCGCCGCAGCGGCGGCAGACGGGGGGATTTTCGGCCTGCCGTTCACGGCGGAGGAGGCCCACATCGTGCTGCTGCCGGTGCCCTTCGACGCGACGACCTCCTACGGGGGCGGCGCCGCGGCGGGGCCGGGCGCCCTCTTCGAGGCCTCGATGCAGGTGGACCTGCTGGACCATCAGTTTGGCGAGGTGTACCGCGCGGGCATCGCGATGCTGGATGAGCCGGGCAAGATCCGCAAACTCTCGAAGAAGGCCCGCAAGTTTGCCGCG
>CAZNEU010000155.1:0-5506 GCA_964571915.1 uncultured Phycisphaeraceae bacterium | reverse complement strand
ATGCCGGAGCGCCCCGCGAGCAGGGCCGCCCAGGTGGCGGGCACGTCGTGCGCCAGGGGGTTCACCCAGCCCATGCCCGTGATGACGATGCGTTGGCGGCTCATGCGGGCTTGTCAGGCGTTGCGCACGCTGTCGGGGTCGAAGGCACCGTGCTCGGTGTCGTCGGCGGCGCCCGGGCCCTTCATGGCGTTGAGTTTGTCGGGGTTCAGGACGCGGATGAGGCCGTCTTTGAGGCGCATCTCGGCGAAGTTGATGATGAGGCCCAGTTCCAGGTCTTTGGCGCGGAGTTGGGCCCGCAGCGCGGCACGCTCCACGGAGCCGATCTCGCGGTGCTCGGCGCAGACATCCACAAAGAAGCGGTCGTCAACGTACAGATCGACCTTGAACTGCCCGACGGCCTTGCCCCGGTACTTCACGTCGAACGTGGCCCGGGCCTGGTACTTCACGCCCAGCGTATCAAGTTCTGCGCAGAGCGCGGCGAGGTAGACCTCTTCGGGAAAGCCGGGGCCGATCGCCTTGTGGACTTCGATGGAGGCGCCGATGACTTTGCGCGAGACGTCGGTGAGCGCGGGGTCGAGTTCGGAGAGGGGCGTGCCCCGGCGTTGGCGGGGGCCGTCTGGCTGGGGGCCGCGGCCGTGCGCGGGGGGGCCGGAGCGGCGTGGTTCGTGGTCGTCTCGCGGGTCGTAGCCGGGCATGTTGAACTCCGAAGGGGTGTGTTGATTGAAGGGAGACGCGGCGTGCTCGTGTGCCGCGTGCCGGGCGAGTCTAGGGAACCGATCGAAGAACCATGGCGGCGTGCTGGCCGTGCTGCGAGCCGCCGCAGACCAGCATGTGGCGCAGGCGCGCGGAAGACGCGGGCGCGGGACCGGCGAGAAGGTCGGCGGGTGGGCGGCCGGCGTGGAGGCGCGCGGGGAGCATCTGACGGCTCACGCACATGGCCGCGACGGCGGCCTGGAGCGCGCCCGTGCCCGAGACGCACGCGCCCAGCGCGGGGCTGAGCGTGGCGAGGGGGATGCTCTTCAGGTTGGGGCCGAAGACGCGCCGGAGCGCGCCGGCCTCGCCCGCATCGGTATCGACATTGCCCAGGGCCATGGGCACGATGGCGTCGATCTCGGCGGGCGTGACCCGGGCCTGTTCCAGCGCGTTCTCGATGGCGTAGCGGCAGCCGATGTCGTGGTCGTGGGGCGAATCGGGCGCGCCGGGAGGGCCGGAGTGTGCCGCACCGACGCTGAGGACCTCAGCGTGGATGTGGGCGCCGCGGGCCTGCGCGGCTTCGAGCGTTTCGAGGATGAGGATGGCGCCGCCCTCGCCCAGCAGGGCACCGGGCGCGTGGGGGTCGAAGGGGCGCACGACCCTGGAGCCGTCGGTCTCGTTGCCGGTGGGGGCGAGGCGTTTGGCGAAGTCCATGCGCAGCAGGCCCATGTAGTTGAGTTTGCTCTCGGCCCCGCCGGAGAAGCAGAGGTCGGCATCGCCGCGCCGGATGACGCGCACGGATTCGCCGATGGAGAGCAGGCCGCTGGCCTCGGCGCAGGTGATGGTGTTGCTGGGCCCCTCGCAGCCGTGCAGGATGGTGACGTGGCAGGAGAGCATGTTGGGGAGGTATTTGAGGAGCCAGAGGGGCGTGAGGTTGTCCATCATGCCGGCGTTGCCGTTGCCCGCGGTGCCGCCCCAGCGGCGCAGGTCCACATCTTCGGAGGTGGGGCTGCGGCGGGCGGTGGCCAGGGCCGCGGCCAGTTCCTCCGCGTCCGCGGCGATGAGGCCGGCCCCGATGTGGCACCCCATGCGTTCTGCTGGGTGGGTGGTCGGGTCGGGGGAATCTTCGGGGAGGGTGGCGCGTGTCGTGAGTTTGGCGTCTTCGACGGCGTCCTTCGCGGCGGCGACGGCGATCTCGATATCGCGGGCCATGACTTTCACGGCCTTGCGGTAGTGCTTGGGGACAAAGTCTCTGGCGGAGAAGGCTGCGCCACCCCCCGCGCCCCCGGTTCCTCCTTCACCCCCGGCGCTGTCGCCACCGGGCACCTCGGCCCCGAGCCGGGAGGGGAAGCCCGAGGCATCAAAGCGGGTGATGGGGTGCAGGGCCGAGCGCCCGGCGCACAGGGCACGCCAGAGCGAGGCGGACGAGAGGCCCAGGCCGGAGACGGCGCCGATGCCCGAGATGACGACGCGACGAGCCACTGCGGGCATAGTAGAAGAGCGTGCGCACGCCGGACGGACTCCGCACAGGTCCGGGGGCGAATCGCCTACGCTTGGCCCCACCCTGCTGGGTGTTGAAACACGAGGGGGTGCGGCGACGTATCGACTGGGCGGCCCGAAGTGGTTATCTTGGTCGCGGCGGCTGGTTGACGGTCGAATCTTCCCTTGTGGTGCGAGGTGAACGGCATGGCGCAATCAAGTTGCTGGGGCGTGGAAGTTGGTGCCGGGGCGGTGAAGGCCGTGAAACTGGCGCGCGACGGCGAGGGCGTGACGGTCGTGGACTTCGCCGTGATCCCGCACAAGCGGCCCCTGAGCAGCCCGGAGATTGACGAGAAGGATGCCAAGCGGGTGGCCCTGGGCACGCTCATCAGCCGGCACGACCTGACCAAGTCGAGCGTGGCGATCAGCGTGGCCGGGCACAGCGCGTTTGCGCGCTTCGCCAAACTGCCGCCGGTGGAGCCCAAGAAAATCCCGGACATCGTGAAGTTCGAGGCGGTGCAGCAGATTCCCTTCCCGATCGAGGAGGTGGAGTGGGACTATCAGACGTTTGCCGCGCCCGATTCGCCGGACGTGGAGGTGGGCATCTTCGCGATGACGGGCGAGAAGGTGAGAGAGAAACTGGCGAAGTGGAAGGACATCGGGATCACGCCCGACACGCTGACGCTGAGCCCGCTGGCGGCGTACAACGCGCTGTCGTACGACATGCGGTTCACCGAGAGCACACCGGGGACGGTGATTCTGGACGTGGGCACGACGAGCACGGACCTGATCGTGGCCGAGTCGGGCCGGCTGTGGATCCGCACGTTCCCGATCGGGGGCCACAACTTCACCGAGGCGCTGGTGAGCGCGTTCAATCTTTCGTACAACAAGGCCGAGAAACTCAAGCGCGAGGCCGAGAGCACGCAGCACACGCGCCACATTCTGCAGGCCCTGCGGCCCGTGTTCGGCGACCTGGCCCAGGACGTGCAACGGTCCATCGGCTACTACAACTCCTTGCACCGCGACGCCAAACTCACGCGCCTGGTGGGGCTGGGCGAAACGTTCAACCTGCCCGGGCTGCGCAAGTTTCTGAGCCAGCAACTGCAGATCGAGGTGAGCCGGCTGGAAGCGTTCGAGCGTGTGAAGCACAAGAACGAAGAGCAGAACGCCGCGTTTCAGAAGCACGCCATGGGCATGGCCACGGCCGTGGGCTGCGCCCTGCAGGGGTTGGGCTACGAGACCATCGGGGCGAACCTCATGCCCGTTTCGGTGGCGCGCGAGGCCGTGTGGGCCAAGAAGAACAAGTGGTTCCTGGCCGCGGCGGGCCTGGGCCTGGCCGCGGGGGCCGTGGGCTTCCTGCGACCGCTCATGGACAAGGCCGCGATCGCCGGCATCTCGCGCGATGCGGTGATCGACCAGGTGAAGAGCGAGGCCGCGGCGCTCAGGGCCAGGTGGGGCGAGGTGGAGGCGGCGTGGAAGCCCGATGCCAACGCCGCCACGGCCATGGCGCTGGTGGAGGGGCGGGGGGCCTACGCGCACCTGCTGGAAGACTTCGGCCAGATGATGCAGTACGCCGCGGCCGAATCGCCCAGGTTCGGCGGGCCCGGGGCGAAGGTGCAGTTCCGTTCGCTCGCGACGCGGTATGCGCACTCCGCGGAGAACAAGGGTCATGCCGAGGGGGGCGGGAGTGGTGGTGGGGGGGAGGGTGATCCGGTAGCGGGGGGTCCGGCGCCCTTGCCGCGCGTTCACATGAGGCTTGAAATCGCGACGGCGCGGCCGGTGGCGGATGCGGAGCGGTTCGTGAACGACACGTTCCAGAAGTGGCTCATGGACAACGCCGACCGGCCCGGCACCATGTTTGTGGTGGACAAGCCGAGCATCCGCTGGCAGCGCGCGGGGGAGGCCGTGATCAGTGCAACAGGCGAGTCCGTGCTCACGCCAACGTCCCAACCCGCACCGGGCGGGCGACCCGTGCCCGCGGGCCGGCGGGGCGGCGGCGGCGAGGCGGGGGGCCGCCGGGGCGGCGATTCGGCGGGCGGCATGGGCGAGGGCGGCGCTGCCCCACGCGGGGGTGGGTCCGGCGGTGGGCCGGGTGGCGGCGCAGGCGCCGACGACATGGAGAGGTTTGCGCCCATTCCGCCGGCCGAGCAACTCGGGCCGCCGGGCGCAACCGTCTACACGTTCCTGATTCAGTGGGATGCGCTCCTGCGTCCTGACGCGCCCGCGACAGAGCAGCCCAAGGAAGGTGGCAAGTGAAGAAGCCTGATCCGAAGATGATTCTGGGGTTCCTCAAGAAGCGCTGGGTGATGCTCGTGTGCCTGGTGGTCATGCTGGCGGCGGTGCCGGCGGGCATCGTGTTCGGTTCGAGCATGAGTCAGGCGATCGTGAGCGAAGTGAAGAAGAAGGTGGACGCGGATTTGGCGGCGATCGGGCCGACCGGCTCCGATGCCAAAGTCGCCTACTCGGTGCCGGGGCGCGGGGCTGAGGCGGCGGTGGAAACGCGCTTTGCCCCCAACGAGAAGATGATCGCGGCGTTCAAGGCCCGGCGCGACGCGGAGTTGATGCAACTCACACAGATCGCGCAGAAGGCGCGCGAGTTCAACTCGACCAGCGTGTTCATCAACGGCGATCAGATTATCCGCAAGCCGCGCACCCCGCTGGTGGAGGGGCTTTTCCCCCAGCCCAGGACCGACGACAAGATCCGGCGGTCGGAGTTCCAGCGCCTGTATCTGGGCAAGGCCCACGCCGACCTGCCGGCGCGCTTCCGCTGCGGGCCGCCGGCGAATAACACCACCGTGCGGGAAGAGATTGCCGAACTCCTGAACCAGCAGCAGAAGGCCGCCAAGGAACTGGGCAACACGCTCACGCCCGAAGATATCAAGCGCATGGAGGACGAGGCCGCCAAGGTGCGCCTGGGCAAGTATCAGCGTCGCGCGGGCGAGTTGTCGTTCTACTTCAGCCCCGAGGTGTTCGCGCTGCCCGCCGAAACGCCCGAGCCCCCGCTGCTCAACCGCTGCTGGGACTACCAGATGCAGTACTGGATCCGCGAGGACATTCTCGCGGCGGCGGCGGTGGCGAACATCCGCGGGCGCGACGCGGGCGTGCCCGCCAGCGTGGTGAAGCGCATCGAGAGCATCGCCATCGCTGAGCAGAAACTCGGCGGCCCCGCGTCGGGGAGCGATCCGAGCGACCCGAGCGGCGCGCCCGCGGCAGCCGCGGCTCCCGGCACGCATGATCCCCGGTCGATCACGGGCCGTTTCGGGCCGACCAGCGCCTACGACCTGCGGCATGTGCGGCTGACGGCCATCGTGGCGACGCGCGACATTCCCGCGTT
>CAZNEU010000154.1:0-5095 GCA_964571915.1 uncultured Phycisphaeraceae bacterium | reverse complement strand
AGCAGAATGTCGTTCACGAGCGTGCTCTTGCCCGAGCCGGAAACACCGGTCACGCACACCAGCCCGCCCAGCGGGATCATCGCGTCGATGGCCTTGAGGTTGTTCTGGCGCGCGCCCTTGATGGTGATGGAGCGCTTCGCGCTCAACCGCCGGCGTGCCGCTGGTGCGGGTGTGCGGATGCGCCGCACGCCCGACAGATACTTGCCCGTGATCGACTCGGGCTCGGCGATGATGTCGGGCACGCTGCCTGCGGCCACGATCCGGCCCCCATGCACGCCCGGCCCCGGCCCCACGTCCACCACCCAATCAGCCCGCCGGATCATGTCCTCATCGTGCTCCACCACCAGCACCGTGTTGCCGATGTCGGTCAGGTGGCGGAGCGTGGCGATGAGCCGGTCGTTGTCGCGCTGGTGCAGGCCGATGGTGGGTTCATCCAGCACATAGCACGCCCCGACCAGGCCCGAGCCCACCTGCGTGGCCAGGCGGATGCGCTGGGCCTCGCCCCCCGAGAGCGTGCTGGTGCGCCGGTCCAGCGAGAGATACTCCAGCCCCACGCTGGAGAGGAACTTCAGGCGGGCCAGAATCTCTTTCAGCACCGGCTCGGCGATGGTGCGCTGCTCGCTAGAGAGGTCCAACGACGCGATGAACGCGGCACAATCGCGGATGTTGAGGCGCGTGATGCGTGCGATGTTGAGGGCGACGGAACCGGCTCCCAGCAGCACGCACAAACTCTCGATCCGCAGACGGTCGCCCGCGCACGTCGGGCAGGTGCGCTCCGACATGAACTGGCCCAGCCACTCGCGCATCCACGCGCTCTCGGTCCGCTCGTACCACGCCCGCAGCGTCTTGGCAACGCCCTCAAACTTCGCGCCAAACTCCTTCTCCTGCGCGGCGGTGGTTCCCGCGATCAGGACCTGCCGCTGCTTCTCCGTGAGCGCCCGCACCGGCGTGCTCGCGCTCACGCCGAAGGTGGTGCAGAAGTGTTTGAGTTTCTTGCGGAACACGCGCCCCATGGGCGGCGGCACGCGCCACGGCACAATCGCTCCCTCGCTCAGGCTCTTCTCCGGCTTGGGAATCACCAAAGCCTCGCTGAACTCCATCACCACGCCCAGGCCGTGGCACTCGGGGCAGGCCCCGTGCGGCGAGTTGAAACTGAACAGGCGGGGAGACATCTCGCTCAGCGCACACTGCGGGTGGTCGGCGCACGCCAGCCGATCGCTGAAGATGCGGTCGGTCCACACGTCGGCCTTGTCTTCGCTGGCCGTGATGGCGGTGCCCTCGCCCAGTTTGAGGGCAGATTCCACCGATTCCGCCAGCCGCTGGCGTGCATCCGCCTTCAGCACCAGCCGGTCGATCACCGCATCGATCGTGTGCTTCTTGTGGCGGTCCAGGTTCAGCGGGTTCTCGCCGCCATCCTTCAGCACTTCGCGAATCTCCACGATCGTGCCGTTCACCCGTGCGCGGCCCCAGCCCTGCTTCTGCAAGTCCTCGATCACGTCCTTGTGAAAGCCCTTCTGGGCCCGCACCACGGGCGCAAGGACCATGAGTTTCGTGTCCGGTGTGGCGCGGCCATCCGGGCCGCGTACCGGCTCGGCGAGCCGGGCCACCCCCATGATCGCATCCACAATCTGCGTCGCGGCGGTGGCCCGGATGGGCTTGCCGCACCGTTCGATCACGCCGCCGTCCTTCTTCACCTTGGTGGGGTGCCAGCAGGTGGGCCGCCCGCAGCGCGCCATCAGCAGTCGCAGGTAGTCGTAAATCTCGGTGCTGGTGGCCACGGTGGAGCGCGGGTTGTGCCCGCTGGACCGCTGCTGGATGGCGATGGTGGGGGGGAGGCCCTGAATGTCCTCCACATCGGGCTTCTTGAGTTGGTCCAGAAACTGGCGCGCGTACGCGGAGAGGCTCTCCATGTACTTGCGCTGCCCCTCGGCAAAGATCGTGTCAAAGGCGAGGCTGCTCTTGCCCGAGCCCGACAAGCCGGTGATGACCACCAGGTTGTCTCGTGGAATGTCCACGTTCACGTTCTTGAGGTTGTGCTCCTTGGCGCCGCGCACGCGGATGCAGCGCAGGTCCGCGGGCAACGGCTGGGGGCCGCGACCGTTCACGGCTTCCGCAATGCCCGCGCACGCGGCCACCGTCGCGCCGGTTTGCCCCGCACTCACCACCACCGGCTCGGCCTGCCTCCTGCTCTCAGTCGTGGTCGATCCGCTGCACACGCCGCGCCCCTTGTTCGGTTCCCGATCGGTGTGATGGTAGCGGGCTGCTGCCACCTTTCGCCGACCGTCCTCGTGCCAGCGTTTTCCACTCCATTCCAGCCACCAACCGATGAACACGGCTGCACGCGCGCCGGCCGGAGTGCCCCTGCGCCACCACGATTGCGGCAGGATGCCCACTTGAACCCCACGCTCGCCCTCACCGAACTCTCTCACCACCCCGACACCACGGGATCGGTCATCCTTGATCGAAATCTGGCCGCGCTTCGGCGCGCCGACCCCACCGGCCACGCGGCATCAATCATCCAATCCGCCTTCGCGCGGGCGGACATCGAGTGGGTACCCACGCAGGCCGTCGGCCCCGACGCCTCGCCCCTTCTCACCGCCTCCATCACCGAGTGGACACTCGCGGGCGCAGTGCGGCGTTCGCTCGCCAGCCGCCGCGACCCTGTGATCGAGGCAAGCCGCCTGGCCGCGCAACTCAACACCGCCGAGGCCGCGGCCATCGTGGTGCTGGGTTTCGGCCTCGGCTACCACGTGGCTGAGATCGCCCGGCGCGTCAAGAACAACGCCGTCATCATCCTCTTCGAGCCGGATGTGGGCCTGATGCGGGCCGCGCTGGAGCGCATCGACCTCAGCGAGGCTCTGGGCTCGTGCGTGCTGCACCTGCTCACCGATGCCGACGACGAGGCCGCGATGTCGGGCATCACGCGCGGCCTGGAGGGCTTCATGGCCCTGGGCACCACGGTGATCGAGCACCCCGCCAGCCAGCCGCGTTTGGGCAGCGCGGGCAAACGGTTCATGGAGCGGTTTACACGGGTGATGATGGCGGTGCGCACGTCCGTCGTAACCACGATGGTGCAGACCGAGACCACGCTGCGGAACCTGACGCAGAACATCGACCACTACGCGCGTGGGGGGGGCGGCGGTGGGGGGGGCGGGGGCGTGGCTGATCTGGCCGGTGTGCTGGCGGGCCGTCCGGCGATCGTCGTCTCTGCGGGGCCCTCGCTGGCGCGGAACGTGGAGTTGCTCGGCCGCGCCGGCGTGCGCGACCGCTTCGCCATCATCGCCACGCAGACCGTGCTCAAGCCCCTGCTGGCACGCGGCATCCGCCCGCACTTCGTCGTGGCCCTCGACCATCACGAAATCTCCCTGCGCTTCTACGAGGGTCTCACCGCGCATGACGTGGAGGGCATCACGCTGGTGGTCGAGCCCAAGGTGAACCCCGCCGTCACCAGCGCGTTCCCCGGCGCCATCCGCTGCGTTGGAGACGAGTTTCTTGACCTGCTGCTGGGGCCAGACCTCTCGCGCCCCATGGGCAAACTGCCCGCCGGCGCCACCGTCGCCCATCTGGCCTATTCCCTCGCGCGCCACATGGCGTGCGACCCCGTGGTGCTGGTTGGGCAGGACCTGGGCTTCACCGACGGCCAGTATTACGCGGCGGGCGCGGCTATCCACACCGTCTGGGCCGGTGAACTCAACGAGTTCAACACGCTGGAGATGCTGGAGTGGCAGCGCATCGTGCGCATGCGTCAGCACCTGCATCTGGAGCAGGATGTGCTGGGTCGGCCCATCTACACCGACGAGCAGATGGCGACGTACCTCGTGCAGTTCCAGGCCCTGTTCAAGGCCGACAGCGACCGCGGCCTGCTCACCATCGACAGCACCGAGGGCGGTGTGGCCAAGGCCTTCACCATCGCCCGTCCGCTGGAAGAGTCCATCACGCTGCTCGGCACCAGCGACGGGCCAACCACGGATGCGCTCCTGCCGCGTGCTGATCGTGGCGCCACCGACGATGGCAAGAGTGGGGGGGCGCGGGCACGCACGCGCGCCCTCATCGAGCGTCTGCGTGAAGTCCGGCGCGGCGTGTGGCAGGTCGGCGCCCTCAGCCGCGATGCCCGCGTGGTGCTCAGCCAGATGCTGGAGCATCACGCGGACCAGCAGCGGGTGAACACGCTCATCGCCGGCGTGGAGGCCATCCGCGACCGGGTGAGCGCCATCCAGCCCGCGTTTCACCTTGTGGAGTTGCTGAACCAGACCGGTGTCTTCAACCGCTACAAGGCCGACCGTCGCATCAACCTTGCGGACGACCTGGACCCCCTCGCACGCCAGCGGGCCCAGATCGAGCGCGACATCACCAATGTGAGTTGGCTCGCCGACGCGGCCGATGCGCTGGGCACCATGCTCGATGCCTCCGTTGCTGCGTGCGCGGGCGGGCCCAAGCGCACCAGCGACCTTTCACCCGCAAGCGGGCGCGAGCGCACGCCCGCGGTCGTGGCCCGCGCCTCGGCCCGCTTGCCTGCGGTCATCTCCGTCGATACCGACCACAACGGCCTGGGCATCGCCCGCGACCTGTCCGTGCCCGTGTTCGACGGGCGCAACGCTCTGCAACTCACCGTCGCCCGCCTGGCCCGCTGCGAGCGCGCGGACTCGATCGTGCTGCTCTGCGCCGATGTGCCACGCACGCGGGCCCTGCTCGGAACACCCCCGCCCGGTGCGCAGGTTCTGTTTCGCGAAGAGCGTGCCGACGGTGCCATCGGTGCGCACGCCGCCCGCCGCGCGGCACGCCTGCCCGCCGCCCACTGCTGGCGGGGTGGCCTTGGCAACCTCTCGATTTACGACGAGGCGATCTGGCCCGCGGGCACAGCGCGAGCCTTGGCCGACCTCAACCCCCCCGCGCCCGCCGCGCTCGTTGTCGGTGCGGATTGGTCGCTCGTCGATCCGGCCCTGTGCGACCGCGTGATCGAGCGGTATCACGAAGCGCCCGAGGCCCACCGCTTGGTTTTCAGTCAGGCCGCGCCGGGGTTGGCCGGGTGCGTCGTCGATCGCACCATGCTCGAGCAGTTCGCGGGCAAGCGTGCCGAGGCGGGCGCGTTTGCCTC
>CAZNEU010000153.1:0-14021 GCA_964571915.1 uncultured Phycisphaeraceae bacterium | reverse complement strand
GATTAGTAATGTTGAGGGCGTAGCCGATTCGGAGAATCGGGGTACCCAAAGGCAACCGCCATAAACTTGGACTACACCCTCCCGCCCCTCGTGGCTGGCCGCTGGCGATCCACTCTGCTATCCTTGGCCCTTCTCGTTTTCCCACATTCCCGTCCCCCGTCGCACGGCACCGATCGGATCACAAACACGTGCTCACCGCACCCCTCAAGCCTCCCGCACCCTCGCCCCGCCTTGTGCCCCTTGGCGCGGTCCTTGCCCTGTGCGCGGCCGCCGGGTCGGTCATCGGCCTGGCCCTCTCCTGCGCCGCGGCGTGGGGTGTCGGTGCCCAGCCAGCCACCGCGGTTGTCCTCGCGGGCGTGGTCGTGCTCGCGGGCGTCCTGTGCGGGCTCGCGGTGCTGGCGCTCGTCCTCGCACACGGCGCTTCAAGCATCGGCACCGGTGTGGTTGGGGCGGGCGTGGCCCGCATGTTGGCCTCACTCTTCCTGGGCGTGTTCGTCCTCGTCCTTCTGGCCCCAGAGGGCCGGGCGTTCTGGAGCGCCTTCCTGGCCGGCAACTTGCTCTGCCTCCTGGCCGAAACCGTCTGGGGCACCGCGATGAACCGCCGCATCCACGGCTCGGCCACCCCGGCCGGCACCGGAGCCGCCGCATGACGCTCTCATCCGCCCTGTTCACGCTCGCCGCATCCAACCCCGTGGATCACGTCGTGAACCAGGCGTATGTCCGGAGCGGCTCGGGCCTGTGGCTCTGGTCGGCCCATGTGGGCAACCTCGTGCTCTCGGGCATCATCACGCTGCTGGTGCTGTCGTATGCCGCGTCGCGGATCAAGACCGGCCCGGAGAGCCAGGGCACCGACCGCTACATCACCGGGGGCGCCTTCGCCCACATGATCGAGGTGATCTGCGTCTACCTCCGCGAAACATCGGTCCGGCCCCTCCTGGGCGCCCGCACCGACCGCTTCATGCCCTTCCTCTGGACGGTCTTCTTCTTCATCCTCGTCAACAACCTCCTCGGCCTCGTGCCCATTGCCGACGTGCTGCACCTCACCGACAAACTCACCGGCCGGCACGCCCTCTCCGGCCTGCTGGGCGCCACGGCCACGCAGAACATCTTTGTCACCGCCGCGCTGGCGATCATCGCCGCCGTCGTCATCAACGTCGCCGGCATCCGCGAACTTGGCCTGGGCGGCTACATCAAGCACCTCACCGCGGGCACAACGCCCTGGCTCTGGCCGCTCATGGTCCCCATCGAGATCATGGGCACCGCGATCAAGCCCATCGCCCTCGCCCTGCGTCTGTTCGCAAACATGACGGCCGGCCATATCCTCGTGGCCGTGCTCTTCATGTTCGTGGTGCAGGGCCTGGGCATGGTTACGCAGGCCACCGCCTCCGGGCTGGTGCTGGGCGGCGTCATCTCCACCATCTCGATCGTCTCCGCCGTCGCCATTTACTTCCTGGAACTCTTCGTCGCCTTCCTCCAGGCGTTCGTGTTCATGTTCCTCACCGCCGTGTTCATCTCCCAACTCAGCCACCATGATGAGCACGAGCATCATGAAGGCCACGATCACGAGCACGCCAAGGCTCATGCCCATGCGCACTGAGACGACCGGCGTGAAAACAGATCGCCACCATCGCCGCGGCCATGCGTGCCCCGGCCCGGAGTCCTCCCGTGCGGTATCAAGAAAGGTCTCGACCATGAAGATTTCCACGTTTGCCCTCGGCACGCTCGCCGTCCTCGCCACCACCGCCGCGGCCCACGCGCAGGCGCCCGTCGCGGAGGCCGCCAAGGCTGTCACCACCGGCCAGGGCCTCGCGGCAGTTGGCGCTGGTCTGGCCGTCATCGGCGGCGGCATCGGCATCGGCCTCATCGGCAAGGGTGCGCTCGAGTCCATCGCGCGTCAGCCCGAGGCCAAGGGCCCCATCGTCGCCAACATGATCCTCACCGCCGCGCTGGTCGAGGGTGCGGCCCTCTTCGCGGTGGTCGTGGGCCTGCTCGTCGGCTTTATCAAGTAATCACCTCCCGACGGACCCCGCGAAAGCCGGGTCCGTCGTTTCGGGTACCCCCACGCTCCGCGTGGGGCATTTCGGGTACCCCCACGCTCCGCGTGGGATGTTTCGGGCCTCGCCTACGACTCTCTCTGCTCTCTCTGCCTCGCCACAACACGCCCCCGGAGGCTTTCACCTTGCGTATCCAAGCCACCCGCCTCGCCACGATCACCGCGCCCCTCTTCACCGCAGCAGCCGCCCTCGCGGCCGACCCGCACGCGGCCGGTGCCGCTGCCACCGAAAAAGTCGGCGTCCTCCCCACCATCGAGCAGGGCATCGTGCCCATGATCGTCTCCATCGTCGTCTTCTCCGTCGTCTTCGCCATCCTTGCCGTCAAGGTCTGGCCCGCTATCAGCAAGGGCTTGGCCGACCGCGAGAACAAGATCCGGGGCGAGATCGAAGCCGCCGAGGCCGCCCGCGCCCAGGCCAAGAGCGCCCTGGAGGGCTACGAGCGGGCCCTCGCCGACGCACGCGGCCAGGCCCAGAAAGAACTCGACGCCGCCAAACTCCAGGCCACCGCCGTCGCCAACGACCTCAGGGCCAGGAGCGAGGCCGACCTGACCGCCATGAAGGAAAAGGCCGTCCGCGAGATCGAGGCCGCCAAGAAGCAGGCCCTCGCCGACATCTACGGCGAAGTCTCCAATCTCGCCACCATGGTGGCGGGCAGGATTCTTCAGCGCGAGGTCAACGCCGGCGACCAGCGCCGCCTCGTGGATGACTGCATCACCGAACTCAAGGGTGTCGGCGCACGAGCCTGAGGCCACCGCGGCTCCTTTTCATGGGCCCCTGTGCCTTCATTGCCGTCCCCAGTGCCCAATGCCCAATGCCCAATGCCCAGTGCCTTCCAGTACCACCCATGCCCCTCGTTGAAACCCAACCCGATGCCGTCTCAAAAATCTACGCCCAGAGCCTCTTCGAACTCGCCCGAGGCGCGGGCGGACAGGCCCGCATCGAAGAGGCCGGCGACGAACTCGAGGCCGTCGTCGAGATGGCCCGCGCCGACGCCAAGTTCGGCGAGTTCCTCTCCTCCCGCATCGTCGCCCTCAAAGACCGCAAGCGCACGCTCGAAACCATCTTCCGCGGCAAACTCACCGACAACGTCCTCAACTTCCTCCTCGTCCTCAACAAGAACGGCCGCCTCGGCAAACTCACCGGCATCGCGGCCGCCTTCGACCAACTCCTCCAGACCTCCTTCGGGCGGGTGGAGGTGAATGTCTACACCGCTGGCCCCGCCACCGGCGAAGACCTCGCATCGCTCAGGGCCCAACTCCAGCAGAGCCTGGGGCGCGAGCCCGTGCTGCACGCCTACACCGAGCCCGCCATGATCGGCGGCATCAAAATCCAGATCGGCGACCGACTCATCGACGGCTCGGTCTCCACACGCCTCCGCAAGGTCCGCGAGCAGATCGACACCAACGGCTCCGCCACCGTCAAGGCCGCGGCCCACCGCATCATCCGCCCCGACCCCTCCAGCAACGGGCACTGAGTTCTCACCACGGAGGCACGGAGGACACGGAGAGGAGGCCGTGATGCTCGCCCACGAATCCATCTCGCAGGCCGTCATCGGTTCGGCCATGCACGTGCACCGAGCCCTCGGGCCGGGCTTGCTGGAATCCGCCTATCAGTCCTGCCTCGCGGCAGAGTTCCAGCACGCCGGACTCACCTTCGCGCGTGAGGTGCCCCTGCCCATTTCGTACCGCGGCCTCATGCTTGATTGCGGCTATCGCCTCGACTTTGTCGTGGACGACGCCTTGGTTGTCGAGGTCAAGGCCGTGGAGAAGATTCTTCCCGTCCACGAAGCCCAGTTGCTCACGTACCTTCGCCTTTCCGGCAAACGAGTGGCCCTACTGATTAACTTTCACGTTCCGATGCTCAAGGATGGGGTTGTCCGGCGCGTGCTCTAGCCGAGTGGCAATCATTGCGTTGCGCGCATCCGGTTTGTCGCCCGTTGCCTTGCCTCCGTGCTCTCCGTGCCTCCGTGGTGAAACTGTTCCCTGTGGCGAACAACATGAAAAAGACCATCTCCCAAATCCCCGTCGCCGCCAAGCGTGTCCTCATCCGCGTCGACTTCAACGTCCCCATCGAGGACGGCGCCATCACCGACGACCGCCGCATCCGCGAGGCCCTCCCCACGCTCAGGTCGGTGCTCGACCGGGGCGGGTCGCTCATTCTCATGTCTCACCTCGGCCGCCCTGAGGGCAAGGGCTTCGAGGCCGGGTTCTCCCTCAAACCCGTCGCCGCGCGGCTGAGCGAACTGCTCGGCAAACCCGTGCAGTTCCCCTCCCAGGACTGCACAGACGCGGCCGCAGAGGCCGCCGCGAAGGCCCTCAGGCCCGGCGAGGTCCTCCTGCTCGAAAACGTCCGCTTCGCCCAGGGCGAAAAGAAGGGCGAACCCGCCTACGCGGCCAAACTCGCCTCCTACGGCGATATCTACGTGAACGATGCCTTCGGCACCGCCCACCGCACCGACGGCTCCATGTACGCCGTGCCCCTCGCGATGGCGGGCAAGCCGCGCGTCGCGGGCCTGCTCCTCCAGAGGGAACTGGACTACCTCAGCGTCAAACTCAAATCGCCCGCCAAGCCCTTCGTCGTGGTTCTGGGCGGGGCCAAAGTGTCGGACAAGATCGGCCTTGTCGAGAACCTGCTGCCGCGGGCCGATGCGATCATCGTCGGCGGCGCGATGGCCTACACCTTCCTAGCCGCGCTCGGCCGCAAGGTCGGCTCCAGCCGCGTCGAAACCGACAAACTCCCCGAGGCCAAACGCCTGCTCGATCTGGCCGCCGGCCGTACCTGCGACCTGCACCTGCCCGTTGACCACGTCTGCTCCACTCTCTTCGCCGAGCGCGGCGGCACCATCGAGGTCTTCGGCGACACGATCAAAGACGGCTTCATGGGCCTCGACATCGGCCCCAAAACCCAGACCAACTTCGCCATGGTCCTGCGCAAGGCCAAGACCATCGTCTGGAACGGCCCCATGGGTGTCTTCGAGTGGCTGCCCTTCCGCATCGGCACGCAGCAGATCGCCAACGCCATCGTCGAAGCGACCAGGGCCGGAGCCACCAGCATCGTGGGCGGGGGCGACTCCGCCGCCGCGGCCGAGGCCTTCGGCCTGGCCGACGGGTTCAGCCACGTCTCCACCGGCGGCGGCGCGAGCCTGGAAATGCTCAGCGGCAAGCCCTTCGCGACGGTTGAACTGCTCGACAACGCGTGATGCTGCGCCGCAGGACACGTCTTGCTATTCTCAGGAGGGAGCAGCACCATGAAGGCGGTCAGCGAACAAGTTAGTGGGATGCGCGTTCACGAGTGGGGCCGCCCTTGACCGCTCCGTCAACGCCCGTGCGCGGCCGCTTCGCCGAACTCCACCTCCACCTCGGCGGCGCGATCCTGCCCAACATCCTGCACTCCTACCTCCTCCGCCACCCCGGCGGCAACGGCGGCGGCCACAAACTTCTCAGGCGCTGCCCCACCGTTCACGCCTTCGAGCGCTACTTCGCCCGCCCGCGCCGCACGCTGGACGAATACCTGAAGATGCACAAACTGGTTGAAGAAATCCAGCGGCCCACCTCGCTGGAATACTTCATCAAGCGCCTCATCCGCGGCAACGTGCTCTTCGACAACCTCGCCTACATGGAACTCCGCTACACCCCCTACTTCCGCACCGACACGCACCTCGAACAGGCCCAGCGCGTGCGCCAGATGGACGAGATCGTCGACACCATCACCGCCGCGGCGGCCGCCACGCTGCGGCGCTACCCGCTGGTCTTCCGCCAGATTCTGTGCATGCACAGCACGCTCCCCGCGTCCGTGAACCGGCGGATTGTCGAACTCGCAGCCTCACGCCGCCCCGAAGTGTGTGCGATCGATCTCGCCGGACCCGACCGGCTCTACGCAGCAGCGATGGACGACATCGTTCCCCTCTTCAAACTCGCCCGCAAGCGCGGCCTGCGCACCACCGCGCATCTCTTCGAGACGCCCGCTGGCTGCCACGCCCGACTCCTGCCCCTGCTCGACCGCATCGGCCACGGCATCCAGATCCCGCTCCGCAAGCGAGAACTGCTCAACGACCTGCGTCGCCGCAAGCAGTGCCTCGAAGTCTGCCCCACCAGTTACCTCCGCACCGGCACGCTCAAGGCCTACGAAGACCTGCGCGGCATCTTCCGCCGCTGTCTCGATGCCGGCGTCGATATCGCGGTCTGCACCGACAACAGCGGCCTGCATCAGGTGCGCCTGCCGCACGAGTACGAAACGCTGCTCGTGGCCGACGTGCTGGACTTTGAGGAGATGGCCGCGTGCCACCGAGCGAGTTTCGTCCACGCCTTCGACTGGCCGGGCGAGCCGCGGCCCTTGTAAAGGACGCGCCTTCGTCCCTCCGTCACTCCGTCACTCCGTCGCTTCCCGCCGCGGGCAGACTCTTGAGCACCTTGTCCAGCACGCCGTTCACAAACGCCGGCGAGCGGTCGTTCGAGAACTCCTTGGCCAGTTCCACCGCGTCGTTCACCACGACCTTTGGCGGAACCGTGCCGCGGTGCATCTCGAAGTACGCCAGCCGCAGAATGGACCGATCGACCGCGGCCTGACGGTGCGCGGGCCACGAGGGCGCGAGTTGGGCAATGGCCTTGTCGGCCGTTTCGCGTGCCGCGTACGCGGCCGCGGCGGTGGCCACGGCCTCGCGCTTGTGCTTCTCGGAGTATTCCGCGCCGTGCTCGGCCGAGTCGAGCCACTCGGCGAGCGAGACGGCCTCGCCGCCCTGAGCATCCATCTGGAACAGTGCCTGGAAGGCCAGCCTGCGAATGTCGCGCGAACTCGCCACGCTAGCGCCCCTTCCGCGCGGGGCGACGCGCCTTGTCGGACCGGTCGGACACGGCCGAACCCGCCACAGGTGCAATCGCCTGCCCCGCAAGCATCGCACGCCGCACGTGCGTGCCGTCGGCCAGCAGCGCACACTCGGCGATCGTCCGCAGCACGGCCTCCATCGCCTCCTGCCCCTTGTTGCCCAGCGTGCCCCCGGCGCGTGCCGCGCCCTGCTTGGGCGTGTTCACGGTCAGCACCGCCAGGCCCACGGGCACGCCCGCCTGCGCGGCAAGGTTGGCCAGCCCCGTCGCGACGGCGTGCGCCAGCACCTCGTCGTGGATCGTTTCGCCCTTGATAATGCAGCCGATCGCAACGATCCCGGCAAAGTGGCCCGACCGCGCCGCAGCCGCGGCTAGCGGCAGCACCTCAAACGCGCCCGGCGCTTCGGCCACGTATAGGCCGCTGAGCGAACCGCCGGCTTTCACGTAGGCCCGTGCCGCGCCCGAGAGGAGGCGATCGGTGATCGTGGCGTTGTAGCGGCTGACCACGATCGCGATGGGCGGGAGGCGGGGGGGGCGGAGGGTGCGGGTGGGGCGCGAGTTGGCGGCGGGTCGGGGCATCGGCAAGGGCGGGTGTCAGGCGAGGGGGGGGCGAAGGGGGGCGAAGGGGGGCGAAGGGGCGGATGCTATGCGAGCGAGGGCACGATGCACGCTTCTCCCTTACACGTTCCGTGTCCGTGGGAACCACGATCGACTTCGTGGTGAGCGGCGAGCACGCTGGGGCCACCGCCACCTCCGGGCTGGGTGCGGACATCTCGCTCGTCCCCGGCCCTGGTACGATGAACCCTGGTGGCCGCGGGGACGGTGTGGCATCGCGCCGGCCCTGCGTGTCGCGCTCGGGATCTCCGCATCATGGACGCGAGGTTCGGTACTTTTTGTGAAAGAATCGCATCGCGCTTTGCCACCCGTGCTGGCAAACCCTGAGGCTCACGGCTTGCCTCGTGATTCCCCATCGCGCCGCGACCACCGAGATCGACTCCGGGTACTTCAACGGCCCCCTCTTGACGTGGTGGGGGGCGCAGCCCTGGCAGTGGTCGGAGGTCCGTGAGATGGCCGTCCCGCAGTCCGGGCACAACTTGTCGGGGAGCCTTAGCGCGTCTGCGGCGCATCTCTTGCACCGGCTGGACTTGCCGGACAGCAGGTTTCTCGAAGCGACAACCTTCTGGAACCCGCACTGGCACCGGCAGGGGTAACTGCGAGCGCCGTTGACACGCACGCCCGCGCCGATGATGGTCCAGGCATTGAACTTCTGGCCGATGCGTGGCTCTGGTTTCAACTCGCGTTCCTTTCGATATCGAGCCGGTCGAAAGTGGCCGGCACCGCCGCCGCTTGCCAGCGCGGCGCAGCGTTCTGGGCGGTCATGACCCGCTTCCTCTTGCCCACGCCATTCGCCAGCCCGCGCGAATGGCATGTGTTTTCGTTGACCCGGCGTTACGTTTACACCAGCGCGGCTCCGGCTCACGCCGCGCCGAAGGCCTTCTTGTAGTCGGCCAGGAACTTGTCCAGGCCGATCTCGGTGAGCGGGTGCTTGAGCATCATCTTGATGACACCCAGCGGCACCGTTGCCACATCGGCCCCCGCCAGCGCACACTGCACCATGTGCAGCGGGTGCCGCACCGACGCGGCCAGAATCTTGGTCTGGTACCCGTAGTTGTCGTAGATGGTGCGGATGTGCTGGATCAACTGCATGCCGTCTTCGCCCACGTCGTCGATGCGGCCGATGAACGGGCTGCACAGGAAGGCGCCCGCCTTGGCCACCATCATCGCCTGCAGCGGCTGGAAGACCAGCGTGAGGTTGGTCTTCACGCCCTTGTCCGACAGGGCCTTGCAGGCCTTCACGCCGTCGAAGGTGGTCGGCAGTTTCACGACGATGTTGGAAGCAATCTTCGTGAGTTCCTCGGCCTCCTTCATCATGCCCTTGAAATCGGTGGAGATCACCTCGCCCGAGACCGGGCCCTTCACCACCTCGCAGATCTGCGCGAGACGCTTGTGGTACGTCACGCCCTTCTCTTTGGCGATGAGCGACGGGTTGGTCGTCACACCGTCCAGCACGCCCAGGTCGGCGGCTTCTTTGATTTCGTCGAGGTTGGCGGTATCGATATACAACTGCATACGGGCTCCTTGGCTTGTGGTGGGGGTTGCTGCCGCCGGCCGTCAGGCTTAGTGTACCAACTGCCCGGCACCGCAGGCAACGGGGCCCTTGTCCCCAACGCCCCCCCCCAACCCCGACGACATGGTCAGCCGATGCGGCCGCTGCAACGGGGTTTGGCCGGATAACGCCCGCCCTCAGCACCCGGGCGGACGCTCGCCACCCCACCAGCCTGCACAACCGGACGCGCCCGCGGGGCCGGAGCAAACTCTGCGCGTGCGGGGGCCAAGCGGCCCACGCCGCGGGCCGATACTTCGCTCTCTCGCAGCCGCGACAGGGAGGTTGGCGCATGGCGACATCTCAGAAGGCCTTTGACCAGGTCAAGAACATTCTCGGAAGGCTCGACCGCAACATCGATTCGCTGCGCGAGCAGCGGACCGGCGGGGCACCCAGCCCCGCGGGGAGCGCCGCGACGACCAACGGCGCGGCCTCGCACCCGCACGGCCACGGTCAGCACACCCCGGCCCCGACCGGCGCAGCGTTGCCCGCGCTCCTGGCCGGCCCCCAGTTCGCCGCAGATCAACTCATCGGCCTGCCCAAACGCCCGCCCCCGAGCGGGCCTGCCAGCACCCAGCCGCTCACACCCTTCTCGCCGCAGCCGAATCAGGCGGCGCGCTCGCCCTGGGGACGAGCCCAGCCGCTGCGTCGTGATGCGGGCGCGGCGTGAACGGGTTCACGGGGCTGCCACCCTCGCTCGCTCGATAAACGCCAGCACCCGCTCCTCAACCAGCGGCAGCGGCATGGCACCAGCGCCCAGAATCGCGTCGTGAAACGCCCGGATGTCGAACCGCTCGCCCAGGGTTTTCTGGGCGACGTGGCGGAGTTCGCGCAACTTCAACTCGCCGAGTTTGTACGCGCACGCCTGGCCGGGCCAGGAGATGTAGCGGTCCACCTCGCGCTCGATGTTGTGGCGTGAGAGGGCCGTGTTGGCAAGCATGAAATCCAGCGCACGCTGGCGCGGCCAGCCCTTGGCGTGAAGGCCCGTATCCACCACGAGGCGCGTCGCCCGCCACATCTCGTAGGTCAGGCGGCCGAAATCGTCGTAGGGGTCGGTGAACAGGCCCGTGCCGCCCGTGTCGTCCGCCCCGGGCGCCGCTTCCGTGCGGATGGGCGCCCCGGCCATCTCCAGGCCCAGCCGCTCCGCGTACAGGGCCCACCCCACGACAAACGCCGTGTACCCGAGCAGTTGCCGGAAGGGATGCACGCCCTCCAGTTCGTCGCTCAGCGCGATCTGCAGGTGGTGGCCGGGGCAGGCCTCGTGCAGGGTGAGGGAGATCATCTCGTACTTGGGCCGCTGGTCGAGTTGATAGGTGTTGGCCAGGAAGTAGCCCGGAACGCCCCCTTTGAGCGAGCCCGGGTTGTAGTACGCCGTGGGCGAACTGGGGGCGGCGAACGGCGGCAGTTCGCGCACGCCGTAGGGGTTGCGCGGCAAGACCTTGAACAGGCGCGCCAGGTCCGGGTCCACCCGTTTGGCGATGACGCGGTATCCGTCCAGCAGCGCTTCCGTGGATGTGTGGTAGAAACGTGGGTCGGTCCGCAGGTAGTTGGTGAAGGCCTCGAAGAGCGCGTCGCCTTGCAGGGTGTCCTTGCGCGGAAAATCGCTGCGGGCGATCACACGGAACATTTCCGACCGGATGCGGGCCACCTCGCGCACACCGATCTGGTGTATCTGTTCGGCGCTGAGGCTGGTCGTGGTTTCTCGGCGCAGGGCGTGTTCGTAGAAGGGCAGGCCGTCCTTGCCGTCTGCCGCGGCGATGGTTTCGCGGCAGGCGGTGATGTACTCATCCTTCAGGAAAGCCGCCAGACGTGCGTAGCCGGGGACGACGCCGGTTTCGACCGCCTTTCGGGCACGCGCGGCAGCGGGATGGCTGGCGGCAAGCACGAGGAACGGCCGGAAGAAGAGGCTGGTGGTTGGATCGGCCCTGACTGCATCGGTGGCGTGGACCGCCGCCTGGGCCGCGGTCTGCCCGACGACCAGTTTGGGCGGTACACGCCCCGCGGCCAGCCCGGCGCGCATGTTCACGATGGTCGCGTCCAAGTACGGGGCGATGGCTTCGAGCCGCGCGGCAAAGTCCATGAACTGCCCGGGCGAGGTGAAGGTGAGCCGGTCGGGCATCTGCGGCAGGTCGATCTGCGGGCCCTCGCGGTTATCGAGGGGCATCTGCTCGGGGAAGAAACGGGCTCCCTCGAGCGTGGTTTCGATTGAGTATTTGAGGAGGGTCGCGTTGAGGCGGTCATGGGCGGAGAGTCCGGCCGGATCAATCGCCTCCAGAGCCGTGAGGCGGTCGCGCAGGTCGGCGCGTGAGCGGGCCAGCCCTTGCGGGGACACGTCGGCGAGACGGTCGTTGAAGCGCGTGTCGCCGCGCTGGGTGGATTGCACCGGCGATTCGCGCATCATCTGGTCGTAGTGGGCATCGAGCAGCGCGGTGAGCGCGGCCGATGGCGCCACGGGCACGCCGGGCTGGGCCAGCGCGGGCACGGCAAGCAGGACAGCGAGCAGAAAAGGACGGAGCGTGGTCGTCGCGTGCATGCCAGAGCCTATCAGCGCCGCAAAGGTGGTGGCACGGATTGCCCGCGAGGAGGAAGACCGGCGGGGACCGCCGGACCACCCGGAGCCCCACTGGGAGAGTGGGGGTACCCAAGGCACGGCGGTGGACGCTGGCCGCGAGCGGCGTAAAGTTGCGGGCTTGACGGGTCCACCCAGGGGCCGGAGCGAGATTCTGCTAGGGGTATAGTGTAACGGTAGCACAACTGACTCTGACTCAGTTAGCCTAGGTTCAAATCCTAGTACCCCTGTTCTACTGGCCCGTTTTTCTCGCGTTCCGATCGGCCATGCCACGGGTGCGCGGGGCCACCGCACGCTGGCCGGGCAGAGTTCTCGGCCGATCGACGGCGATATTTCGCTCACAGACAGCGAACCTCGCGGCAGGTTGGTTGCGTAGAACCTCTTGGCGATGCGTCCACCCCGTCTGCTCATGCTGGGCCTTATCCTGTTTCAGCCCTCGGTGCTGATGGCGTTGTGCCCGTGCCCGGTGCCGAGTGTTCGCCTCACGCACGACGCCCGGCGGCACGACACTGCTGAGGTGTCCGCAGCGAGTGGCGAACCCGATTGCGGCGAGACGTGCTCCGGCTCGACCGGCGGATGCGACGGCGGGGATCAGCACCATTCGCCCGAACCGCAGAGTTGCCCGGCAGGCGAGTGCCTGCCGTGGTGCAGCCCCGCGCACTGCTGCCCTGAACCCGTGCCGGCCATGCCGGGCCAGAAGACCAGGCCCGCGGCCAACCCCCTCTTCGATGTTGTTGACGCGGGGATCGACCTGCCGCCGGCGTTGCGGGCATCGGCGCCCCTGCGGCTTGGCGCGGCCCGTGCCCGCGCCGTTTCTCCCACGCCGCTCCAGGCGTGGACGTGTGTGCGAACGACGTAGATCGGCGGGCCTTTCCCATACCGCCACGCTCCGTTGTTCTCTGTCCGGCGGATGTTCCGCCGGACCCTCAATCACATGGTTTGCGCGGCGTTGGCCGGGCTGCGGCACGGCCACGGCGCGCTCAGTTCTGGAGTTTTCGTATGAACACGAGTTTCAATCGTCGTGCGTTTGTCAACACGTCCTTCATCGCGGCGGTCTCCGCGCTGGCCGCCGGCGCGGGGCTGCTGGCCCCGGCCCTGACCGGCGCGAACACGGGCGCAGGCTGCTGCTGCGGCCCGGCCTGCGATGCGTGCCGCCCGCAGGGATGTGCGTGCTGCGGGACCGACTGCGGCGCGGCAGAGGCCAAGCCCGGCGCGAGCACGGGCAACGGGTGCTGCGGCCCCACGTGCTGCGGCGCGGGCGTGTGCGGCACGAAGTGATGCGGTGAACCTCACCGGTCGCGCTGCGAAAGCCGCGCGACCGGCTTGTGCATGGGGCCGGCGCGCATGAAAGCCCCGGCTCGCGCCGGGGCCCGTTTGAGATGCGGGTGCGACGACAGGTTACTTGTTCATGTCGGGCGGTGTGGCCTGGGCCGGCGGGGGTGCCACATCGGGCGTGGACATTACGGTGGGCGTGATGTTGAGCAGGTCGACGCGTGAGGGCGTGAGGAGCATGGCGCGGAGGGCCTCGTCGATGCGCGACTCGCCGATGACACCGACGACGCGGTTGAGTTTGTTGTCGAGGTCGAGCGACGCGTCGGGCCGCAGGTAGCCGATGGTGCGGGCGTTGCCCGGCTCGGCCGTGACGAGCCGGTAGAGTTTGGGCAGACGGATGCCGTCGTAGACGGTGCTGGGCATGAGGCGGCCGATGGCCGTGTAGATCGCGTTCTTGTCCAGTTGCTCCACCTGTTTGGCGATGCTGATCTGCTGGGCCTCGATGGCGGCCTTGGTGGCCTCGGCGTTTTTCACGTCGCCGCGCAGGTCGAGGCGTATCTGCATGACGTCGGCATAGCGCTGGAGGTACTTGGCGGTGCGGGTGTCGGATTTGACGATCTCCGCGTTGAAGGCGGCGAGGGCGGGCTCCAACTCGGCCTCGTTGAGGGGCTGCTGGCGGACGCGTTCGTACATGGCGACGAGGCCGTCGATGGGCGAGGGCTTGGCGGGTACGGGCTGCGCGGCCGGTGGCGTTGCGGCGGGCGGAACCTCTCTCACCGTCGCGGGGTCGGTGTTTGACGCGGGGCTCAACGTGCCGCCCGACGCCGGAACCAACGTGCCCGTCGTGGCGTCGGTTCCTTGGCTCACGGCACCTGGCGCCGTCGGCGCAGCAACCGGTGCCGACGCCGCGGCGAGTCTGGCCGCTTCCTCGGGCGTGGCCCTGCGGACGAGTTCCTTGTTGATCCAGCCGCGGGCCTCGGCGGGCGCGGCCACGGCGTACATGGTGGTCTTGCCGTCATCGCCCTTGACCACATCCAGCACCTTCAACTCGGCGCCGGGGGCCAGTTCTTTTTCGAGGAGCGGGTACCACGAGCCACGGTCGCCGGCGGTGGCGTTGGCGGCCCGGAGTCGGGAGCCCTTGT
>CAZNEU010000152.1:0-14533 GCA_964571915.1 uncultured Phycisphaeraceae bacterium | reverse complement strand
CTCCCCGGCTTGCCCTGCACCGGGTCGATGAAGAACTCCCGGTTGTCCCATTCTCTCAGCGTATCGCCAGCGTCGGGAAGAAGGATCGCGTAATGGATCGCATAGAAGAACGACCGAGCCCAGGCATAGAGCCGGACAGCCTGAGGCCCCGAGAGTTTGGCAATCTTGACGCTGACGTCGAAAAGCCCGTCCCGCTCCTTCCTCGGAACACTTTGCGAGAGATCCGCAACATCTCGGGCCAAGCCGTCCCGGCGCTTGGCCGCGCATTCGTCGGGGAAGTGCCCGAGGTCCACGATGCACGGGCACACCAAGACTCGAGGATGCTTGGACAGCATGTCGCAGTAGGCGAGCTTCGATGGGACCGTGAGCCTTCCGCCTTTCGGCTCACCATGGTTGCTCTCTTCTGACGCTAGGGACGATCGGAAGAGGTGGTAGGAGGCGAGAAGGCTCCTCCACTCATCGTCAGGCACAACGAGCGTCACCGCGACGGACACCGGCGGGATCGGAGCTTTGCTCGTCGTCGGGAAAGCGCCAGACTCATCCAGTGCAAATCGCATCTGCGATGGTACGCGGGCGTCCACCGCTGGCTTCTGTACTCTTGACAGGGTTGAGATTGAGACTTGAAGCGCGAGATGGGGCCGCGTCCCCTCGCAGGTGGCACTGAAGTCCTGCCCCGTGCCACCGCGAATCGGGCGGCTCGGCGACCGACTTCGGTGCTCAGCGTTCTCGCACCTGGCGGGTGGCACTGGAGTCTTTCCCGTGCCACCGCCAGTCGGGCGGCCCGGCGACCGACTTCGGTGCTCCTGCCGGCGGCAGGCCTCGCCGTCTCGCCCGCTTGCGGCAACGCCCTGCCGGGTTTCAGCGCCTTGGCACACGGTTGCGGCGCTCCGAGAGCACTTGCCCGCACTTCCGCGCAACCTTGCGGCGCGGTCAGAGCAAGTGCTTGCGCCGCCGCGCAAGGTTGCGGCGCGGCCACAGCAACTGCCCGCGCCGTGAGAGCAATTGCTCGCGCGGCCGCGCAAGGTTGCGGCACCGGGAATGAAGGTCGCGGGGCGATGCTTTATTACGTTTGTGCGGGCAAGAGCACCGTACACGGGACGAAAGCGAGGTCCGCGAGCGTGTTATGGCCGTTGCGCGCGGCGCAGACACTCAACTCGCGCGCCGCCCAGGCCGACGCACAGAGCAGACCGGCACACGCGCCGGGCACGACCCGACCGCCAACTCTGGAGCCGCATGTCTGCGGCTCCGGGCGGAACAGGCGCGCCCCGTGCCGTGCCTTGATCTGAACTCTGAACTTTTTACTGTGAACTCTTTCTGCGCTCCCTTCCCACCCTCGGCCCTCTCCCCTCGGCCCTCCCTCACGGTCGGGCTTCCGTCACGGTCGGGCTTCCGCCACGGTCGGGCTTCTGTCGCTTCTTGATGGCCGCGCCGCCGCCCGCCGCTAACGGCCCGCGGCTGCCAACTCCCGCCGCGTCGTCGCCAAGCGCAGAATGTTCTCCTGCGTCATGCGCTCGCCTTCGAGTTCACCCGTGAGGCGGCCCTCGCAGAGCACGATGATGCGGTCGGAGAGGGCCAAGAGTTCGGGCATCTCGCTGGAGACGAGGAGGACGGCGAGGCCGCTGTCGGCGGCCTCGAAGATGATGCGGTAGATTTCGGCTTTGGTGCCCACGTCGATGCCGCGCGTGGGTTCGTCGAGCAGCAGCACGCGCGTGCGCGGGGGGGGGTTCATCCAGCGGGCGATGAGGAGTTTCTGCTGGTTGCCGCCGGAGAGTTCGCCGGGAAGGCTGGCGAGCGACGCGGCCTTGACGCGGAAGCGGGCCATCTGCTGCGAGGCCACGGCCCGCTCGCCCGCGAGACGGCGCAGGCCCGCGCGGGCCAGGAGGGGCATCTGCGGGGCGACGATGTTCTCGCCGATGCCCAGCAGGAAGAAGAGCCCTTGCAGGCGGCGGTCTTCGGGCACGTAGCCCAGCCCGGCGGCGATGGCCTCGCGCGTGGTGAGTTCGGGCAGAGCGCGGCCGTAGACCAGCACCTGGCCCCGGGCGTGCCGGTCGAGGCCGAAGACCGCGTCGAGCAGTTCGGAGCGGCCCGCGCCCACGAGGCCGCCGACGCCGAGGATTTCGCCGGGACGGACCTTGAAGGAGATGCCCGCCGAAGCCGCCCCGCCGAGTTTGCCCGGCGAGCGCAGCGAACGGACCTCCAGCGCGGCGGGCAGGGCCGCCGGCCCGGCCGCGGGCGCGTGATGCTCGGCGCCCGCGAGGGCCTTGATCGCGGCCCGCTCTTTGGTGTTGGGGGCGAGCGTGCGGCCGATCATCCAACTCACGAGCGTTCCCTCGTCGATGGATTTCACGTCGCCGGTGCCGACGTAGCGGCCGTCGCGGAGCACGCTCACGCGGTCGCAGCAGGTGAAGATCTCGCCCATGCGGTGGCTGACGTAGATGCACAGCAGGCCGCCCGCGGCAAGGCGGCGGACGATCTGCATCAGGCGGTCGGCCTCGGCCATGGAGAGGGAACTGGTGGGCTCATCGAAGACGATGACCCGCGCGGCAGGGCGGGCCAGGCCGTCCGGGCCTGTGCGCTCGTCGAGCGAGCCGGCGATCTGCACGATCTGACGGCGGCCGGGCGCGAGCGTGCCCAGCGCCGCCTCGACATCAATCTCGGGGGCGAGGCGGCGGAGAAGGCCTTCGGCCCGGCGGTTCATGGCGGAGCGGTCAACCAGGCCGAGGCGCGTGGGCAGGCTGTGCATGCAGAGGTTCTCTGCCACGGAGAGGTTGGGGCACTGGGCCAGTTCCTGATGCACGATGCGGATGCCCGCCTCGTAGGCATCGTCGATGGAACCCGGCACCAACTCGCGGCCCGCCAGCGTGATGGAGCCCGAGTCGATGGTGTGCAGGCCGGCGATGGCCTTGCCGAGGGTGCTCTTGCCCGCGCCGTTCTCGCCCATGAGGGCGTGGACCTCACCCGCGAAGAAGGAGACCGAGACATCGCTCAACGCCAGCGTGGGACCGAAGCGCTTGGTGGCGTGACGAACCACGAGCAGGTTGGTGCGCTGCTGGCCTGCGGGTGATGGGGAGGGGGGCATGGGGGCGGCATCATAAACAAACAACCCCGCGCCGGGGGCGCGGGGTTGGGGGTTGCGGGAGTCGAGGTTCTCGTGGAGGGTTGCAGGTTTCGCGAAGGGAAAGCCCAGCGCGAGCATGCCCGGCCCGGCTCACTTCGCGGGCGTGGCCGGGGTCGAACCGGGGGCCTTGCCCAGCCACTTGTCCCAGTTCTTGCCGTACTCCTCGGCGTTGGCCCTGGTCACGGCCACCAACTCGGCCTTGATGATCGGGTCTTTGGGGCTCTCGCCCGTGGTGAGTTTGTTCATGATGAGCGACACGCTCTCCCAGCCCCACTCGTAGACCTTCTGGCCCAGGAGCATCTCGACCTCGCCCTTCTTCACGTAGTTCAACTGCGCGGGCAGGGCATCCACGGCCACGACCTTGGCCCGGCCCTTGACCTTGTCCATCGCGTTCTCGGTGAAGAGCGGCCAGCCGCCGACCATGGCCCAGCCGCTGATCTGCGGGTTCGCGGCCATGACCTGCTCGACCTTGGCCACCGCGTCCTGCGGCGTCTCGGCGTGGTAGTAGGTGTCGAGGATGGAGATGTCCTTGTGGTTTTTGGCGATCTCATCGCGCACGCCGCGCACGCGGGACTGGAGGTTGGGGGCGTTCTGGTTGCCGGCGAGAATGGCGACCACGCCCGTGTTGCCCATGGCCTTGGCCAGTTCGCTGGCCACGCGCTGGCCGCAGGCGAAGTCGTCGGTGCCGTAGTAGGCGAAGCGTTTGGAGTCGGGCACGTCCGAGTCGAAGGTGCTCACGGCCACGCCCTTGGCAGTGGCGGAGTCGATCGCAGTCTTGAGGAGTTTGGCGTCGGACGCGCTCACGGCGATGCCGTCGGCGCCCGCGGCCACGAGTTGCTCGATGTACTCGGCCTGCTTCTGGCCGTCTTCGCTCACGGGCGTGCGCCAGTCGATCTTGATGGTCGCGCCCATCTTGGCGCCCAGTTCCTTGGCGGCGTCTTCAGCGCCGGTGCGGGCCGCGAGGAAGACGGGGTTGGAGTTGCTCTTGGCCACCAGGCCGATGAGGTACGACTTCTTGGCGGGCTTGGCCGCGGCTTTGGCGGGCTGGGACGCGGCGTTGGCAAGGACGGCACCGGCGAGACCCAGAACCGCGCCGAGGGCGGCGAGACCGTTGAGACGCATGAACGACATTCGAGGCTCCTGAAGGGGGATGCTCCGCGCTCACACAGCGCACCGGGCCCGAGTGCATTCGCCGCGGACCGGTGGTTGGACGCACGGGCAAGAGTAGCAAGTGGCCGAGTTTGGGAAGTGGTTGGATGATGCCCGGTGGGTGCTACCGCTTGGCGGCAAAGAAGCGGTACTTGGCCTGGTCGATCACCACGGCCAGCACGATGGCCAGCCCGATGACGATCTGGCGGTAGTTGGAGTCGATGCCCAGCACATCAAAGCCGTTGTTGATGAGTTGGATGACGACGGCCCCCAGCACCGCGCCAAGGGCCGAGCCGCGCCCGCCGGAGAGCGAGGCCCCCCCCACCACCGCCGCGGCGATGACGTTCAACTCGTAGCCGTTGCCGGCGTCGGACGACCCGGCGCCCAGGTAGCCGAGCATGATGGCCGCGCTGAGGCCCGCGAGGGCGCCGACGATGACGAAGAGTTGGACCTTGACCCGCCCGACGGGGATGCCGGCGTAGCGGGCGGCGGTTTCGTTGCCGCCGATGGCAAAGGTCTGGCGGCCGAAGACCGTGCGGGTGGAGACAAAGGCCCCGGCGAGGCCGACGAGCAGCATGATGAGTGTGGGCACGGGATTGATGCCCAGGAACGAGGAACGGATGATGCCCGCGTACGCGGGCGGGAACTCGCCGATGGACAAACCCTTGGAGAGCACGAACGCGATGCCCCGGTAGACGGCCATGCCGCCCAGCGTGATGATGAAGGGGTGGACACCCAGGCCCACGCTGGCGCCGCCGTTCACCGCGCCGCAGAGCGCACCGACCCCGCAGCACACGACCACGCCCAGCGGCACGACGGCCCACGCGGAGATTCCCGGCAGGGCCTGGCCCACGGCCTGCAGGGCCGTGGCGCCCACCACGGCGGAGAGGGCGTAGATCGCGCCCACCGACAGATCAATGCCGCCCATCACGATGATGCCGGTCATGCCGACGGCCATGATGGCGATGAAACTCGCGTAGGTGCCCACGGCGATGAGGTTGTCTTTGTTGAAGAAGCGGTTCACGCGCGGGTCGCGTTCGAACGATGGGCTGCCGTCGGCTCCTTCTGCGAGTTGCCAACCGTCCGCGGCGAGAAACTCGCCCGCGCCCGCCGCGCTCCAGCCGCGTGCCTCGGGCAGGTCGTCAACCACGGTGTCTTTGGGGAGTGCCCGGCGTTCTTTCTGCTCCACAAACTGCAGGGTGCCGCGCTGCGTCAGGCCCCAGCCCGCGGCGATGGGGTACGAGACCGAAGGGCGGCCGGGCTCGGAAACGACCAGCACCGTGGCCGTCTGGTTCACGGTGGCACCCTCGGGCACGGCCACGCGCTCGGGGCGCGCGATCCACGGTGTGGCGAGCGTGAGGCCCACCACCATCACGGCGATCACCACGAGCAGGCCGAACTCCTGCGCCGAGGCCACGCGCAGCCACGCCGGCTTGCCGGGGCGTGCGGGCCGGGCCGGGGGCGACGAATCTGGCTGTTGCGGCAGGGGCTCACTCACGGGGGCGGCATGTTATACGGATCGCCGATCGATGTCAGGCTCTTGGGTACCCCCACGCTCCGCGTGGGGCGACATGCCTGCTCTGCGTATCCACGAGATTTAACGGCGATCCGTATGAGCGACCGGGGGCTGAGCCCGCCGATGCGCTGGTCGCGGCGGGTCAGAGTTCGGGCGCGAAGCCGCGCCGCATGGTGTTCTCGCAGATGGCCCGCGGCTCAACAAACTGCAACAGGTAATCGGTCCCTCCCGCCTTGCTTCCTACGCCGGACATGCCGAAGCCGCCGAAGGGTTGGCGGGCCACGAGCGCGCCGGTGCAGCCGCGGTTGATGTAGAGGTTGCCCACGCGGAACTCGCGCTTGGCGCGCTCGATGTGAGCGGGGCGGCGGCTGAAGAGGCCCCCGGTGAGTTTGTAGTCCGAGGCGTTGGCGATGCGAAGCGCCTCGTCGAAGGTGGCCGCGTGCATGATCGCCAGCACGGGACCGAAGACCTCCTCGCGGGCAAGTTCGTGGCCCTCGGGCACCACCCAGAAGATGTGGGGAGGGACGAAGGCAGCAGGACCGGCGGGGACCGCCGGACCACCCAAAGGCATGGAGGGTGCCCGTTCGAGCGTGGCGAAACTCAGGCCGCTGGCCTTGGCGCGGGAGATGAACCCCTCGATCTTGGCCTTCGCATCGGCATCGATCACCGGGCCCACATCGGTGCCGGGCAGGGCAGGGTCGCCGATGGAGAGCGCCCGTGTGGCTTCCACCAGCCGCTCGCGGAAGCGTGTGATGGCGGGGCCGGCCGGCCCGGCCGGATCGACCACGATGAGCCGCGAACAGGCCGAGCACTTCTGGCCCTGAAAGCCGAAGGCGGAGTGGCGTACGCCCAGCACAGCCTCGTCGAGGTCGGCGGAGGTGTCGATGATGACCGCGTTCTTGCCGCCCATCTCGCAGACGACGCGCTTGAGGTGCGAGGGCGCAGGACCGAGGGCCGAGGGCCGAGCCGAACCGAACGGCGAGGGCGGGGCCGCGGCGCTGAGAATGTCCAAGCCCACATCGCGCGAGCCCGTGAAGGCGATGACGGCCACGCGCGGGTCGCGCACGAGTGCCGCGCCCGTGGTCTCGCCGGGGGCGGGGCAGAAGGCAACCAGACGCGAGACATCAGACGCGAGACGCGAGGACGCGGCGTTCAAGACTTCGCGGGCCGCCTCGTGCAGAATATCGACCAGCAACTTGGCGATGCCCGGCGTCTGCTCAGCGGGCTTGACGATCACGGTGTTGCCCGCAACCAGCGCGGCCACGGTCATGCCGCAGCAGATCGCCAGCGGGAAGTTCCACGGGCTGATGACCACCGCCACGCCGCGCGGCTGGTAGAGGGTTTCATCCAACTCGCCGATGAACCGGCCCAGCCGGTGGCGTGCGAACAGGCCGGGCGCCGTGCGGGCGTAATACTCGCAGAAGTCGATCGCTTCGCAGGTGTCGGCATCGGCTTCGCGCCACGTTTTGCCGGCCTCCTTGATCATCACGCCGCTGAGTTCATCCCGGCGCGCCCGCATGAGGGCGGCGGCGCGCACGAGCACGTTGCTGCGCACGATCGGGTCGGTTTCGCGCCACGCGGCAAACGCGCCGGCCGCGGCCCCCACCATGGCGGCGGCCTGCTGCGGCGTGGCATCGTTTGCCACGCGTGGCACGGTGGCCTTCGCCACTGCCGCCGCGAACGCTTCGCGCTGGGCGGCCTTGGAGAAGTCTCGCATCGGCTCGTTGAAGAACGGGCGGCCATCACCCACGCCCGCCACGGCCGGAGAGAGTGCGTGGCGGTCGGGGTCGAGGCCAGACGAGCGGCCGCCACCTTCCAGCGCGATGCCGGAGGGTGAAGCGTGGTCTCGCGCAGAGCGTGCGCCGTTGCGAGAGGGACCCGTCGCCGACGCTCCGGGCTCGTTGGCATCGTCGTGCGGGCTGGCGAGCAGTTTCGCCGGATCGGCGTTGTCGAGAAACCCGGCCTTGAGCCAACTCTCGTTGCTGGTGTTCTCCAGCAGCCGCCGCACGAGATAGGCCATGCCCGGGATCATCTCGCCCACCGGCAGATACTCGCGCACGCGCAGGCCCATCGCGCTGGAAGCGTGCTTGAGTTGGTCGGCCATGCCGTGGAGCATCTGGAGTTCGAGGGCGGCCGGGGGCAGCCCGCGTTGCTCAAGCGCGGCAAGGGCCGCGGCGATGGAACGCACGTTGTGCGAACCGAGAGCGAGTTTCACGCCGCCCTGCGAGGTTGAGCGCGGCGTGGCATCAAGGAAGATACTGGTCATCCGCTCGAAACACGCATCGGTGAGGCGCTTGTTCTTCCACACCGGGCAGGGCCAGCCGTTCTGCTCGGCGTGGATCACCTGGTAATCCCAGTACGCACCCTTCACAAGCCGCACCGTTACCTGACGGTTGGCTTTCGCGGCCCACTCGCAGATGCGGCGAGCGTCGGCATCACCACTCACCAGGTACGCCTGCATGGCCAGGCCCGCGATGAAGTTCACTTCTTCGCAGCAGCGCATGAACAGGTCGAGCGTGAAGTCCTTCAGCGACTCCTGCTCCATGTCGAAGTTCACCAGCACGCCCCTGGCCGCCGCGGCTTCGAGGATCGGCCGCAGCCGCTTCATGAGGTCGCGGCGTGCGCCGACGGGGTCGATGGGGTCGCAGCGGGCCGAGAGCGATGAGATTTTCACCGACACGTTCGTGCGTGGGATGGGTCCGAGGTGATCCGACTCCAAGCGCGGGCTGGCGGGCCACGAAGCCACCTGCGCCGGCAGGTTGCCGATCAGGTCGAGGTACTTGTCGCGGTAGGCATCGGCCTCGTGGTCGCTCAGGCAGGCCTCGCCGAGCAGGTCTACGGAAAACGCGATGCCGCTCGACCAGAGGTCTTTGAGCATGGGCAGGGCCGAGACCGCGTCGGTGCCGGCGATGAACTTCTGCGCCATGCCCGTGATCTGCCGCGAGATGGTTGAGAGCGCCATGCCCTTGGCGAACTTGCCCGCGGTCATGGCGGCAGAGATCACGCCCGGCACGGTTACGCCGGGCTGAGAGAGGTAATCTTCAAGGTGGTCGTAGGTGTCGGCGGCGGTGTGCAGCACGGGGAACGCATCAACGAAACGGAAGAGTTGCACCTTGAAGGCCTGGTCTTTCATGGACCATTCCATGAGGGCATCGCTGTAGAACTTGGCGGAGAGCAGCCCCTGCGTGTGCCCGCGTGCCCGGGCCAGCAGGTCGGCGCCGATCTGATGGATGCGGGCCTCGTGCCCTGCCGCGGCCGGGGCGTGGGCGACGGCAACGGGGGTTGACAGCGGCTTGCTTTTTCGCGTGAAGAACGCCATGTGTGCACTCATCCGAACCGGCTCAGCCGCGCGCGGCACGGCCTTCGGGCAAGTCTACACCCACCCGCGCGCAGACCGAACAACCCGTGGCGTGGGCCTAACCTTGGTCCGCATGGCCGTTTCCACACACCCTGGCACGCCCGACCGCCGCTCGGTGCTCACGATCGGCACGTTCGACGGGGTGCATCGTGGGCACGCCGAACTGGTGCGTGTGGCCCGATCGATCGCGGACGCTGCCCATGAACCGGGTGTGAAGGTGGTGGCGATGGTCTTTGACCCGCACCCGCTGAGCACGATCGCCCCGCAGGCGTGCCCCGCCGTGCTGATGCCCTTTGAGACCAGAGCCGCGTGCCTGCGAGAACTGGGCGCGGGCGAGGTGGAACGCGTGCGTCCCGAGCCGGCCCTGCTGGGCCTCTCGCCGGCAGCCTTTCTCAACAAGGTGGCATCGGAGCATCGCCCGCTGGCGATTGTGGAAGGGCGCGACTTCTGCTTCGGCAAGGACCGCGCCGGGAACACCGACGTGCTCTGCGCGCTGGCGCGCCCGCTGGGCATCGAGGTGCGGATCGTTGATCCTGTTGAGGTTGTGCTGGGCGACCACAGCCTGGTGCGGGCCTCCAGCACGCTGTGCCGGTGGCTGCTGGCGCACGGGCGCGTAGACGATGCCGCGCGTGTGCTGGGCCGCTTCCACACGCTCTCCGGCGAGGTGGTGAAGGGCGACCAGCGGGGCCGGACGATTGGCTTTCCCACGGCCAACCTGGCGACGGCGGGCCTTCCGCCAGCGGACGGCGTGTATGCCGCAAGGGCGACGCTCAACGACGGACGCGTCTTTGCCGCGGCGGTGAACATCGGCGAACGGCCCACCTTCGCGGGGGCCCGACGCACGGTGGAAGCGTTCCTGATCCGCGCCGAGCACGAGGCGGGCCGCGCGTGGGCGCCCCTGCCCGATCTGCCGGGATACGGGTGGAACTTGCAACTGGAACTGGTCGGGTTCCTGCGCGATCAGGCACGGTTTCCCGGCATCGAGGCGCTCAGGGCCCAGTTGGCGCGCGATACGGTCCGCGCTGCGGCGCTGGTCGAACCGCTCCTGGACGGCGCACAGCCCCGCGCGACACGCGACCTGTTGGCCGTTGGCACGCACACGGAAGGGGCCTCGTGAGTCAACCAGCATCGTCTGCTCCAGTCTCTCATCCGCTCGTCTCGCACGGTGCCTCGCCCGGCACCTCTGCGGAGGCCTCTGTCTGGGCTTCGACGCGGTCCGCCGCGGAGATCGTGGACAGTCTGCGGGCGGCCAAGCGAGTGCTGGTGCTCACGCACGCGCGGCCAGACGGCGATGCGCTCGGGTCCAGCCTGGCCCTTGCCCGTTCGCTCACACGCATCGGCATCGCGGCCCTGCCCGCGTATGTGCCGAGCATGCCCCGATGGGCGGCGCAGGTGATCGCGGCCACGCCGCACCTGTTGCTGGAGAACGACCACGCGGCACGCCTTGAATCGCTCCCCGAGCCCGACGCGATCGTGGTCGTTGACACCGGCGCGTGGATGCAACTGGACGAGGTGAAGGGGTATCTCCAGCCCCGCACGGGCAAGGTCATGGTGATTGACCACCACCTCAGCGGCAGCCCGGACCTGACCGGCGCCCGCCTGATCGACCCGAAGGCCGCGGCGGTGGCCGAGGTGGTTGCGCCCATCTGCACGCAACTACTCGGGCTGGAGTCCGCCACGGGCCTGCCGCGTGATATCGCCGAGGCGCTGTTCCTGGGCCTGGCGACCGACACGGGGTGGTTCAAGTTTTCCAACACCCACTCGGGCACGCTGCGGCTGGCGTCGGAACTGCTGGAAACGGGTGTGGATCACTCGCGGCTGTTCGAGTGGGTGGAGCAGCAGGACCGCCCTTCGCGGCTCGCGCTGCAGGCCCGTGCGCTGGCATCGCTTGAATACTTCGAGGGGCAATCGGTCGCCGTCATGTCGCTCACGCGGGCCGACTTCGACGCCACCCACTCTGACAGCGAGGAGGCGGGCGGCTTCGCGGCCGATGTGCTGTGCGTGGCCGAGATTCAGGTGGCGGTCGTGCTCACGGAGACGGTCGCGAAAGACCCTGCAAGCCCGGTCACCAAGGCCAGCATTCGCAGCAAGCCCGGCCCCCGCGCCATCGACGTGGCCGCGGTCTGCCGCTCGCTGGGCGGCGGCGGGCACGCACGCGCTGCGGGCGTGAAGGTCAGCGCGCCCATCGCCGAGGCCAAGGCCCGCATCGTGCAGGCCATTGGGGCCGTGAAGAACGCATGAGCCGCGGCTTCAGACCAAACCAGGGAAGCGGGCCGCAGCGCGAACGCGCCCGGTTCCGCCCCGCGGGCCCACCAGGTCGGGGCGCGGGCATGGGCCACGACCCCAAGCCGCCGCTGGAACTCTTCACGACGACGCTGTGGGAATATGCGAGCCAGCACTACGCGGCTCCCGGCTCGACGATGCAGGGGAGCGCCAAATACAGCGGCGCCACACCCTCGTGGATCATCTGGCAGGTGTTGCAACGTTACACCAAACCCGGCGACACGGTGCTGGACCCGATGTGCGGCAGCGGCACGACGCTGGATGTGTGCCGCGATCTGGGCCGCGCGGGCCTGGGGTGCGACCTTGCCCCGGCGCGTGAGGACATCCGCCCGGCCGATGCCCGCAGCATTCCCCTCGCCGATGGCGCGGTTGACTTTGTGTTCGTCGACCCGCCGTACTCCACGCACGTTGAGTATTCGGACGACCCGCGCTGCATCGGCAGACTGGACTCGGGCGGACCCGACCGCGGCAGGGCCTATTTTCAGGCCATGGGACACGTGATCGATGAAGCCCATCGCGTGCTGAGGCCCGACCGCTACATGGCCCTGTACGTGAGCGACTCGTTCGTGAAGGGCAAACCGGGCGCCCGCCCGTCCGGGGCTTTCATACCCATCGGCTTTGAGTTGTTCGCGCTGCTGCGAAGCCGCTTTACGCCCGTCGATGTGGTGGCGGTGGTACGAGGCAACGAAAAACTCGCACGGGGCAACTGGCACAAGGCTGCGGCGGAGGGCAACTTCTACCTGCGGGGCTTCAACTATCTCTTCATCATGCACAAGGGGCTCGGCACCGCCCGCGCACACCGCACGTCCAACGAACACAAGGGCCGACGATGAGCATGTACCCTGAACCCGGCCCCCCCACCAACCAGCGTCTGGCCAATCTCGAACTCCGTCTCGCGTCGGCCGAACAACTCATCTACCGGATGCGCCGCGACACCTTCGCGTACCGAGCCGAGGCGATGGCGCGCCGCGCCGGCCGCACGCCCTCACTGCCGGTCATCTTCCAGGCCCAGTTCGGCGAGGACACGGCCCTGTGGGAGATTCTCGGGGGCAAGTTGGACGGCTTCTTCGTCGAGGTGGGCGCGTACGACGGCGAGAAGTTCAGCGTGTCGTTCGCCTACGAGGCGGTGGGCTGGAAGGGCGTGCTGATCGAGGCGATTCCCGGAGCGTACGAAAAGTGCCGGGCGCTGCGGAAGAACAGCCGCGTGGTTCATGCCGCGCTCTCCAGGCCCGGCCACCCGCCCACGGCGAAGTTCACGGTCTCGACGCAGATCGAGATGCTGTCGTACCTGCGGGGCGACGCGCACCATCTGGCGGACATTCAGCGGCGTCAACTCCCGACGGCCACCGTCGAGGTGCCGGTGATGACGATGAACGAGGTGCTGAAAGACCACACCGGGCCGATTGATTTCGTGAGCATCGACGTGGAAGGCGGCGAGGTGGACCTGCTGGAGGGCTTTGACCTGGAGCGGTTCAAGCCGCGCGTGCTGATGGTCGAGGACTCGGCCATGAAGCCCGACAGCGCGGTGCTGCGGTACATGGCGACCAAGCCCTACGAACTCATCGGCGGCGTGGGCGTGAACCGGCTGTATGTGCGGCGGGGCGACGAGGATATTTACGCCCGACTCAAGCGCATGGAACAGTTCCTTGAGTAGCGGCCGTGCGGCCCGCTTGGTATGCTGGCACCGATGAGCGAGCCCGGCAACCAACCCACGCCGCGGGCGGACGACCCGCTGGCCCATATCGCCCTCTTCTCGCGCCTGGAACCCGCGCAGCGCGGCGACCTGTTCGCGGCCATGCGCCGCGAGCACGTGCCCGCCAACCACACCATCTTCTGGCTCGGCGACCACGGCGAAAGTTTTTTCCTCATTGAAGGCGGCTCGGTGGACGTGAGCGTGCCCAACGAAACCGGCCAGCACGTCTCCATCAACACGCTCGAAGCGGGCGGCTTTTTCGGCGAGATCAGCCTGCTCGACGGCGGCCCGCGCACCGCCACCGTGCGGGCCCTCGAGCCCTCCACGCTCTTGGTACTCGACCGCGCAACCCTGCACCGCTTTCTTCGCGAGCACCCGGAGGTGGGCATCGGCATCCTCACCGTCATGGGTCAGCGCCTGCGGGCCAACACCGAGCAGTTGCGCACCCTGAAGAACCCCAACGAGGTCTTCGCGGGCCGGCGCGCCGGCCTGTGGCAGCGCGCCAGTGATGTGATCGCCGCCGTGGCCGCAAGCCAGTGGTTCACGCTGTTCCATGTGGTGTGGTTCGGCGGATGGGTCATCCTCAACACCATCGGCGCGACCATGACCAACCCGCCCACGGTCTTCGCCTTCGACCCCTTCCCCTTCGGCCTGCTCACCATGGTCGTGTCGCTCGAGGCCATCTTCCTCTCCATCTTCGTGATGGTGAGCCAGAACCGCCAGAGCGAGAAGGACCGCCTGCGCACCGATCTGGATTACCAGGTGAACGTGAAGGCGCAGACCGAGATCATGGCCATCGCCCGCAAACTCGAACAGATAGAAGAGAAGATCGATGCCGCGAGCCCGAAGGCCTAACCCTTCGTCGTGGAGTCGATCCAGCCGCCGCCCAGCACGCCCCCCGCCGCCGCGCCGCCCTCCGGCTCGTACAGCACCACGGCCTGACCGGGCGTGACCGCCGACCGCGGGGTATCGAAGTCAACCGCGAAACGGCCCGTGCGCCCGCTGGGTGTGGGCCCCAGGCCCGGCTCGATCACGCGCACGCGCCCCGGCGCGGCGGGCGTGTTGTAGCGATGCTTGATCTCACACGCGACCCACTCGCCCACAGGCGGCACATCCACCAGCCAGTTCGCCTCACCCGCCACGCAGCCGCTCGCAAGCAAACCCTCCGGGCCGCCCACCGTGATGGTGTTCGCGGCGGCATCCTTGTCCACAACATAGATGGGGTAGCCCAGGGCCACGCCCACGCCGCGGCGCTGGCCGAGCGTGAAGCGGTGCTGCCCGCCGTGCCGACCGACCACGTTGCCCGCGGTATCGAGAATGTCGCCCCCTTGCTCGTGCGCCGCCGCGGCGACGGGCGAACGCCGCTCCACCAGCCCGGCGTAGTTGTTGTCGGGCACGAAGCAGATCTCCTGCGAA
>CAZNEU010000151.1:0-3971 GCA_964571915.1 uncultured Phycisphaeraceae bacterium | reverse complement strand
CGCCTGCCCATCGGCATGTCGGCGGATTCGGGCGGGCTGCCGCTGTATCGCAACGGCGAGTGCATCGGCGGCATCGGCGTAGAGACGGGTATCGCTACGACCGCCACGGCGCTTCCCGCGGCCACGGATCGGGCACGCTATCAGGTGGACACGATCAAGCCCTCGGGGGCTCCCAGCACCGAAGAACTCATCGCGCTTGCTGGCCAGTCGGGCACCGGTGCGCCCAACACGAACTTCGCCCCCACCAACAGCAACATCACGGCTGACAAGATTCTGGCCGGCGGTGTCCGCTTTGCCTACGCGTACGCGCCGCCGCCCGCCACCACCCTGCCCCCGGCGCTGGTTCCGGCCAACCTGCAGTTCATCTTCCCCGCAGCCGCGCCGTTCCTGGATGCCCCGGCCACATCGTTCTTCACCACGGCCACGCTCCCCAACCCCACCACGCTTCCCGCCACAAACCTGACGCTCCCCGGCCCCACCGGCATCGCCACCAGCGGCGCGAGCGTGGCGGCGTTTGTGCCCGGCGGGGCGGGCACGGCGTTCACCGGCGTGGCGGGGGCGGCCTTCGGGGGTCAGAACCTCACCGCGGCCGAGGTCGCCACGGTGCTGGGGCAGGCCCATGCCACCAACAACCAGTTGCGGGCCATGATCCGGCGCGATGTGCCCCAACTCTCGCGTGTCACCGTGTCGGTGGTCGACACCAACGGCACGCTCCTGGGCGTGTACCGCAGCGAAGACGCTCCTGTGTTCGGCTTTGATGTCTCGCTCCAAAAAGCCCGCAGCGTGGCCTTCTTCAGCCGGGCGGACGCCGCGGCGATTCTGAACACGCACGTGGCACCGACACTCACGATGGTGGGGTACGTGCCCGTGGCCGCGCCGCTGCTGTATGGCAAGTACGTCGCCGCGGCGGCCGCGCTGGGGGCACCGCTCAACGGCAGCATGGCCTACAGCGACCGCACCATCGGGTTCCTGGCCCGCCCCAACTTCCCGGATGGTCTGGACGGCACACCCGCCGGCCCCTTCAGCGCGCGGGGCACGGTGGGCACGCTGCCCACGGGCGTGGGTCCGCAGGCGCAGGTGTTCAGCGTCTTCAACACCGGCATCCAGACGGAGTTGATGCTCAACAACCTCGCGGCGTTCCTGGTGACGTTCGGCAGCACGGCCGGGGGCGTTCCCGGCGCGGGCGAGACGACGGCCTTCACCACCTTCAACACCACGCGCGGCACGCGCTCCCCCGTGGGGGCCACGCGCGGCACGCTGGAGACGGCCCCGCTTGTGGGCGTGCCCGCCCGCTCCACCGTGGGCGAGCCAGATGTGGCCGCGGGGGCCGGGGGGTTGCCCGGGCGCACGCTGGCCAACGGCCTGCAGATCTTCGCGGGCGGCGTGCCGCTCTACAAGGGCGGGCAACTGGTGGGTGCGGTGGGCGTGTCGGGAGACGGCATCGAGCAGGACGACAACATCGCCTTCGACGGCACGCGCGGCTTCCGCGCCTTCCCCGCGGGCACGCGCACGGCCGACAACTTCGTGCTGCCCGTCAACCAGCGGCTGCCGTATGTGAAGTTCCCGCGTGCGCCGTTCAAGGGCACGGGCGGGTGAGCGGGAAGAAGGCACTGGGCATCGGGCATCGGGTGCCGGTGAACGCCCGCCGTTGCCCGCGAGCGGAAAGCGTGCAGCACGGAGGCCACTGAGGACCACGGAGGGTCGCCGGACGCGGCGGGGCGCGGCGGCTGCGTCCGCTTCAATCCGAGCATTCCTCCGTGTACCTCTGTGTGCTCCGTGTTTCCATGCAGTCTCAGCGGAACAGGCCCGCGCGCGGTGGTTCAAGCCGAAGCCTGCCGCGCGGCCCGCACCAGCCTTCAGGCCGCGCAACGGCCGACGCGCCGCCTGCGCGTGGCGAGCAGCCCGCCCAGGCCCAGGAGCGCCGCCGCGCCCGGCGTGGGCGTGCTGGTAGCGATGCCCTGGCTCTCGAGCACGATGGACTCCCACGGGAATGGAGTCGAGATGGGCACCGTGAAGTCATCGCTCCACGGACCCACGCGCAGTTCTTCGTGCAGCAGGTCGCCCGAGGGCGTGCGCCAGCGCAGCCGCTGGGCCGTGCCCATGTCGCTGCCACCCCACGAGATCATGTAGTCGGCGGAGGTTGGCGACGTCGGCATGGTGATCACGCTGAGGCCGATGAATGCCACGGGCGATGTCGGCGTCACCAGCGGGAAGAGTTCCGCGCTGTCCACGATGTCGCCGCCGCCAGCCGTGGCGCTGCCCTGGTAGCGGTTGAACAGGCCCGGCTCGCCCGAGAGTTTGATCTGGGTCAGCGGGTTGCACCCCGGCAGGTTCGGGCCCAGCGAGGCGGTGGGGTTGTCGCCCGAGGCCAGGCTCGTGTAGGTGGGAGCGGCCGGGGGGCTGTTGGGAAAGCACCACACGCTCACCGAGACAAACCCGTTGCCGAAGCCGTTGATCGCGCCGTCCCAGCCATGAGCCGTGCCGCTGAGCGCGGCGAGCGCCAGTGCGGCAGAGGCAAGGATGCCGACGGGAGCAGATTGCGTACGTGCCATGATTCTCTCTCCTCTTTCTGCCGGGTTTCCCCGGCGACTGGACCGTGGCAGGGCTCATCAGAAACCGGCGCACCCGCTCGCTGACGGACACAGCCCGCCCAGGCTGGCAGATGCGCGTGGCCTTGCCAAGGTGCAAGGTTGTCCGAGAATGACGGCGCGGCAAGGGCGTGCCCGGTGGATGGTGAAGATTTAGTGCAAGATTCTCACGAACAGACTGCGTACGACGGTGTCGCGGAGCAGGCTTTAGGTTCTGCGCCTGCGCGCGGCGGGCTGCAACGTCTTCTGGCAGGTGGGCAGTTCGGCCACGCTGGGCACAGGCACGGACTTCCTCGGCCACATCATGGCTCAGGCGAGCATCACGCTCAGCACGGGCGCGAGCATCATCGAGGGGAGCGCCCTGGCCCGTACCTGAGCGGACGCACCACGGAGCCACGGAGGGCACGGAGGAAGTCCACGAGCCCGAAGCGCGAGCGAGGGGGTTGAACGAGCCCCACGCGCGAGCGTGGCGGCACGCTCGATTGCGCGACGCATGCTTCGCCCCGTCGGGGCGAAGCGGGGCGGGGCGCGAGCGCGGGTTCAGGTCGCCTGAGCGCGGTTTCAGGTGGCGCGGCGTGCCATTCGCGCCGCGCCGCAGGCCTTTCAGGCGACGGCGCGTGCCATTCGCGCCGCGCGGCGTGCCATTCAGGTGACGGCGCGTGCCATTCGCGCGGCGCGGCGTGCCATTCGCGCGGCGCGCCAGAGGGTTCGCGCCCGGCGCGCGGCTTGAAAACCGGCAAGAACGGCCTGTTTCTCGGCGCCAACCACGAGCGCCCACCGAACACCCGCCTCGGCGGGTCTACGACACGGGTCGCTGTTCGGGTTATACAGGCTCAGCACCGAGGCAGCGACGTTGGCGGACGGGCGGGCACACCCGCGACTCGTTCGGAGAGAGTTCAGAGTAAACAGTTCACAGTTCAGATCACCTGCAACGGCCGCCCCCGCGGCTCTGAACTTTGAACTTTCTACTTTGAACTCTTTCCGTCCTCCCCTCAGCCCCTCGTCGCCCGGCCCTCCCTGACGGTCGGGCTTCCGTCGCTTCTTCATCGCCGGGCCCGGTCGCCCCTCTCTACACTCAGGCCGCATGTCGAACCTGCTGGACCATCTGGCCGCGTGGCGGCCCATTACGGCCCTGGTGGTGGGCGACTTCATGCTCGATCAACTGGAGTTCGGCCACGCCGACCGCCTGAGCAACGATGCGCCGGTGCCGGTGCTGCACGTGCAGCGGGTGGAGGAGCGGCCGGGCGGCGCGGCCAACGTGTGCCTGGACCTGGCCGCCATGCGGGCCACCGTGCATGCCTTCGGCCTTGTGGGCGATGACGGCCACGGCGACACGCTGCGGACGCTGCTCAAGCGCAGCGGGATCAGGGCGGACGGCATGGT
>CAZNEU010000150.1:0-8946 GCA_964571915.1 uncultured Phycisphaeraceae bacterium | reverse complement strand
TACCCCCCCCACACAGCGCTCTGGCTTTTCAGCATGGATGCGTTGGGAAAGCTTGACAAGAAATCTTGAATCTCCGTCTGTACTCCAGCGCCTGATCTCTTGTCCACATGTATCAAGTAGTAGTTGGCGGGATGGTAAATTGCCGTAAAGAGTCTTCTAAACTGGCCGGGATACCGATGCACCAAGATGAAGTATGCGATCATGTACTTAACGATCTCCTGTTCGCGGGACGGTAACTCTGCACAGCCTCTTTCACTCGTGAAAATCGAGGGTACGCCTCCGTCGTTCCCTTCGCTTGCCATACGCCATTGTGCATTCGCCCTTCACGGCTACGGCCGGGCGGTCACCTCGACGATGTTGCTGCAATCGCCCACCGCTGAATCGTCGTCGCAGTAGCGGGCCTTGTAGTGGCACAGCTCGGGCTGGCCCGCGACCAGCGGCGCGCGGGCATCAAGGTAGCCCGAGTTGGTATCGTAGGCCAAAAGACTGAAGTCCGGCGGGTGGCACCGAGGGCTCCTCGGACGGGGGGGTGCCACCGACCGTCGCGTTTGGACGGTCGGTGTTCTTTGGCCCAAGGAATCCGGGCTGCACCACTGCGCACCGACCGCTGCGAGCAACGGTCGGTGGCACGGGTTGAAACTCGCGGTCGGTGCCACCTGCCGGGCCGATGCCCGTGTCGGATGCCCGTTGAACACCCACAGGCAGGCCGAAGACGGCCAGGATAGTGGCACATGCCGCGGGGAGGATTGAAGTTGTGCCACCTGCCGGCTTCGCCGCGTCGAACCGGCCCGACTTCGATGGCACGCCCGACCCCCGCTCACCCTTGACCTCGAACACAGTCGCTTGGTGGTTGAACCCGGTCGGGTTACACACCCGCCGCGGCTCGGTCCTTGCTCTGCCGGTCCGAGCGTTTGCGCAGGCTCTCATCCAGAATCCGCTTGCGCAGCCGCACCGTCTTGGGCGCGATCTCCACGAGTTCATCGTCCTCGATGTATTCGAGCGACTGCTCCAGGCTCAGTTTGCGCGCGGCCTTGAGCACCACGGTCTGCTCTTTGCTCGCCACGCGCACGTTGCTGAGGTGCTTGAGCCGCGTGATGTTGATGGGCAGGTCGTTGTCGCGGTTGTGCTCGCCCACGACCTGGCCCGCGTACACCTTGTCGCCGGGCACCACGAAGAGGAAGCCACGGTCGGCGCAGTTCTCCACGGCGTGGGCCGTCACGTCGCCCGTCTCGGTGGCGACGAGCACGCCCTGGATGCGGTGCGGCGTCTCGCCCGTCATGGGGGCGTAGCGCAGGAAGGAGTGGTGCATCGTCGCCTCGCCCTGGCTCACCGTCATCACCTTGCCGCGCAGCCCGATGATGCCGCGGCTGGGAATCTCGAACGCGAGGTGCGTGAGCGTGTCGCTGCGTTGGTCCATGCTCTTGAGTTCGCCGCGCCGCGCTCCCACAAGTTCCATGATGGCGCCGATGGCCGAGGGCGGCGCATCGAACACCAGGCTCTCCACGGGCTCGCAGGCCACGCCGTCGATCATCTTGATGATGACCTCGGGCTTGCCGACGGACATCTCGAAGCCCTCGCGGCGCATCGTTTCGAGCAGAATGCCCAGGTGGAGAAGGCCCCGGCCCGACACGGCAAACTCGTCGCTGGTGCGGCCCGGCTTGATCCGCATGGCCACGTTGGTCTGCATCTCGCGCTCGAGCCGCTCGCGGATCTGCCGGCTGGTGACAAACGCGCCTTCCTGCCCGCCGAAGGGTGAGTCGTTGATGCGGAAGACCATCGTGATGGTCGGCTCGTCCACGCTCACGGGCGGCAGGGCTTCGGCGAAGGCCGGGTCGGCCAGCGTGTCGCCGATGTCCACCGACTCAAGGCCCACCACGGCGCACAGGTCGCCGGCGTGAACCTCGTCGGTCTCCACGCGCCCCAGCCCGGCAAAGCGGTACAACTTGCCGACGCGGCTGGGAATCTTCTTCCCGTCGCGCTTGATGCTCACCACCTGCTGCCCGGGCCGGATCGCGCCGCCGTAGACACGGCCGATGCCGATGCGGCCCACGTACTCGGAGTAATCGAGCGTGCACACCAGCATCTGCAGGTGAGCCGCGGGGTCGTCCTTGGGCTCGGGCACGTGGCGGATGATGGCCTCGAACACGGGCCGCAGGTCGCCCTTGGTGCCGGCCCCGCCCGGCGCCGCATCCGCCGCGTCAAGGCACGCCCACCCCTCACGGGCGGACGAGTACACGACGGGGAAATCCAGCGCAATCTCCTCGGCCCCCAGTTCCAGGAACAGGTCGAACACCTCGTGATGCACCTCCACGGGCCTGGCGCCGGGACGGTCGCACTTGTTGATGACCACGATGGGCTTGAGGCCGAACTCCAGGGCTTTGGTGAGCACGAAGCGCGTCTGCGGCATGGGGCCGTCAAACGCATCCACCAGCAGCAGGCACCCGTCGGCCATGCGCAGCACCCGCTCCACCTCGCCGCCGAAGTCGGAGTGGCCCGGCGTGTCGAGGATGTTGATGAGGTAGTGCCTGCCCGAAGCGTCGTGGTAGTTCACGGCGCAGTTCTTGGAGAAGATGGTGATGCCGCGCTCGCGCTCGAGCGGGTTGCTGTCCATGATCAGGTTGTGCTGACCGCCCTGAAGTTTCTCGAGTTCGCCGACCCGGAACTGCCCCGACTGAAAGAGGAGTTTGTCCACCAGGCTGGTCTTGCCGTGGTCGACGTGCGCGATGATCGCGACGTTACGAAGTGCGGGTCGTGTGGTGTCGGCCATAAGGGGCCGCGCGAGCACCATCAACGCGGGCGCTGCGGCGGGGGTGAGTTTAGGCGACGCCGGGGCCGGAAGCCGCCGCGGCGCGCGCACAAACACCACAATGCCCATTGCCCGTTCGCACCGTCAGGGCCGGTTCGCAAGGCCCAACTCCGCCTCGCCGTGCATCGCGCCCTCCTCATCCGCCCACAGCGACCACGCCACCGAATCAATCTTCGCCCACAGGCCCGAATACTCCGGCGGCCCGAGCGGCAGGCCGATCAGGCCGACCAACTCGCGCACCCGCACACGCCCCAGCGAGACCCACCTTCGCATGATCTGCACATTCGTGCCCAGCGCGGCCAGTTCGGCCGCGCCGCCCCCCTGCCCGGCCCCGCCCGCCGGAGAACTCCGCCCTTCCAGTGCGGCCACGGTTTCGCGCAGGGCCCGGCCCGCCCGCTCCGTGGCGGCCTGCTCCGCCTCCACACCGCCGTCGCCCCCAAGCCCCTCCGCGCCGCCGGGCGCAACGCCCGCAATCGCTACGGCCCACCAGCGTCCCGTCGGGTCCGGCGCACCCGCACCCGCCAGGCCCGCCGCCCGCGCCTCGGCCACCGCGCGGGCCGGCCGCTCCACCCACGCCGCCGCCACCGGCGAACCCACCAGCACACGCAACGGCGAGGCGTTGAGCGGCTCAAACACCACCGCCCGCGGCACGCCCGGCGCCAAACCCCGCAGCGCCAGCGCGCCCGCCCCCGCGCCGTCGCCGTCCATGAGGGCCGAAATCCGCTCATCCAGGCTTGCCCCGGCCCCGCCCTCCGGTCCGCCGTCGCCCGCGAGCCGCTTGGCCTCGATCATGATCGCCCGGCCCGACACACCGTCGGGGCGCAGCACCGTGATCGACCGCCCGCCCGCGCCCGGGTCCAGTTCGCGCCCCAGCACGCTGAACCCGAAGACCGGTATCGCCGGGCTCTTGAACGGTGCCTGGCCCGGACGCTGCGGCGACATCTGCACCACCGCGGCGATCGCCTCGCGCCCCAGCCAGTCAAACCGCGTCTGCGGCACCAGCGCGTAACTCGCCACCGCGTCGCGCGATTTCGGGTTCATGTACGTCAGCAGCGCCGCATACCCGACACACTCACCGTTCGCCCCGCCCGCCCCCGGACGCCGCGCACGCAGCGACGCGGCAACAAACCCGTCCCACGTGCCCAGGTCCGCCGCGGTGCCCACGCGCGCGAGCACGGCCACATCGCCCAGGCCCAGCCTCTGGAGTTCGGCGAAGGCCCGTGTCCGCCCGAGCCCGGCCCCGGGCTCCTCACCGGCCAGGACCGGCACCAACTCATCAAACCACGCCGCGTGTTCACTGGAACCCAGCAAGAGCCACGTCGTAGCGCCCTTCGCCGCCGGTGCCTTGGCCCCTGCCGCGAGCAGAAACCGCCCGCCCTCGAGCGCGTAGATCGGCCGCCCCCGCTCGATGCGGCGCGGCACGCCGGCCAGCGCGCCCGCCAACTTCAGCACGCAATCGTCCACGACCTCGCTGAACACCGCCCACGGCACGCCCGGGTCGCCGGGCTTGGGGCGCGCCCGCACGCCCCCCGCCGCACCCGGGCGCCCGACCAGCGGCTCACCGAACACCAGCACCACGCGCGAGCCCAGCAGCCGCTCCAGCGCCTCACGCCCGCTCCAGTCCAGCCGCCTGGCCAGGCCCTCCCACGCGTCGTTCACGCCCTTGTCGATGAGCCGGATGCGCACCAACTCCCTCACCGGCGAAACGCCCGCATCCTCGATCTGCTCGGCCAGCCGCTGCACCACCAGCACGCCGCGCGTCGAGGTGGGCAGTCGCGACACCACGCCGGCGGCGGGGTCGTCATCGGCGCGCACACCACGCTCGGCGGCGACGAGCGCCACCGCGGCCGTGGCCGCCCAGCGCGCGAGCGTCACGACCAGGGAGCGAGCCTTCATGTGGTGCCTACCGCGGGTTCTCGGCCGGTGTGTACGCCGAGCCGGACCAGTTCGCCGCGCCGCTGCCCGGAATCTCGGTGAGGCTGAGCGCCCGGATGAAACGCAAGTTGGTGCTCGCGGCCCAGTCGGTGCCCGCGCCCGCACCGCCTCGATCACGCCGACGCAGATACCCATCCACCAGGGAGTTGGCCGCGGCCGACTGGGGCAACTGGGCCGCTGCGCGAACCGCCGGCTCCCACGTCCACGCAGCGGGCCGTGCCGCGGCCGTGCCGCCCGCGATGCCCAGCGGAAGGCTCTCAGCCCATGCACGTTCAGCAGGAAGCGCGCTCGGCAGCACCGCCACCACCCACGACTGCCCGGGCGTGCCGATCTCCGCCACGCTGACAATGCTCTCCTGCGCTCGGCTCGCCGTCGTCGCCACCAGCGGCCCCAGCGTGCGCTCCTGCTCGGCCCGCCAGGAATCCGTCCAGCGCTGCGTCTGAATCGCCGCCACACCCACCGCCGCGGCACACCCCAAGGCCATGCCCGTCAGCCGCGCCACCTTCACCCACGCACGCCGCCGACGCGAAACGAACAACGCACGCTCATCAAGGCGGCACATGATCGCGCCCGCAAGGTCGGGCACGCCGGCACGATCGGGTTGTCCACGCCCCACGCCCTTCACGCCATCGCCTCCACCAGCCGCGGCATCACGTGCACCTGGGCCTCCAGCGTGTCGCGCAACCGCCTGCGCCCGCGGTGCAGGTGGCTCTTCACCGTGCCCTCAGGCTGATCGAGATACTCGGCGATCTGCTCCACAGACCAATCGAGTTGATAGAAGAGCACGATGGCCTCGCGCTGATCGTCGGTCAGGCTGCCCATGGCCTCATCCAGCGCCAGGCGCACACCCTCGCCCCGTTCCAAACGCTCGCTGGTCTCACCCACGCCCGGCAACTTGCCCGCGAACATGCCCACCGTGTCGGTGTCAAAGGTCGGCGCCAGCCGCTGGCAGGCGTTCACGTGCAGCCGCTTGGCGATGGTGAAGAGCCACGTCGAGAAGCGGAAGCGCGGGTCGTAGCGCTTCAGGTGTACGAACACGCGCACGAACGCCTCCTGCACCACATCCTCGGCCACCTCGGGGCGGCTGGTCATGCGGAGCATGTAGGCGTAGAGCGAACCCTGGTGGGCCTTGACCAGTTCCTCCGCCGCGCTGCGGTCGCCCGCAAGCACCCGACGGATCAGCGCTCGTTCCGCGCGTGGGGTCATGCACAAGGATACGACCACCACCCGCACAGGATGCACAATCGATGCGTCCGGCCCAGACAATACGACCATTGCCCTAACTGCCGGCGAACAAAGAACCCTCGAAGGCTGCCCTCCGAGGGTTCGGGTGCTTCGCATCATTGGCCACCAATCCGGTCGCCGACATCGCCCGTCTCAGGCGGCCTTCTTGACCTTGCGCATCTTCCCCACCGTCCGCTGGTTCGCCTCGGCGCGGCGTGCAGGCTCTTCCACCAGCGCTTCCACGATCTCCATGGGCGAGTACGCCCACAGATCGGCGCCGATCTCCTCCGCCAGCCCTGATGCCCGATTGAACACGCCCCCGCCCACGGCAATCTGGATGTCCGGGCAGGCGCCGATCTCCTGCAACGTGTCGATCAGCGCACGAATGTTGGGCAGGTCGCTGGGTGCTGATGAGAACATCAGCAGCACATCGGGCTTGTCGGTCTGCACACGCGCCAGCACCTCGTCGTTGGCGATGCCGCCGCCGCCGAACCGCACCGTGAAGCCGTGCGCTTCGAGCATGTCCACCGCCATCTGGGCCCCCATCTCCTCCACCTCCGATGTGCCGCAGAAGGCGTAGATGGTGCGGCCCCGCGTCGCGTTCATGGGCAGGCGCGCCGCGTTCTGGTCCACCAGGATTCTCAGCAAACGGCTTGCGGTGTGCTCCGCCAGCGTGGTGATCTGGTCGCGCTTGCGGAGTTTGGCCAGGTGCTCGTGCATGGGCCAGAACAGGTCCTCGATCAACTCCACGGCGGAGATGCCCTCGTCCATCAGGCGCGAGACCAGGGCCCGTGCCGCGGGCCGATCTCCCGAAACCAGGATGTTGAAGAACGTCTCGCGGTTCATTTCCGTAATCGTCGTGCCGGTCATTTCAAGCCTCCTCAAACGTGCGTGGGATTGTCTCTTGGGCTGACGGTCGCGAGGCTCCGCTCGACCGACACCATCCATCCGGGGTTCCGATCCGCCGCTCGCAGTCCCGCGAGCGGTTGTCGCACATGACGCTCTGTGTATCGCCGCCCGCCCCGGAACTGCACAAAATCGGGACCCCTCGTTTTTGGCCGCGCAAGTGCGGGTTTTGGTGTCCGATAACGCGCAGGGGTCCGCTGACGGCACCGCCACGGACCTTCAGACGCTGTTCGACACGCTGGGAGTCCGGGTTCGTCCGGCAGCATCACCGCAAAACTAGAACAGTTTCGCCTGATTCTTCACATCGCGCACGCGCAGGTTCAACTCGGCCACCTCGGTGGCGATATCGCCCGCGTCCTTGAACTGCCGGTGCTCGCTCGCAAAGCGGATGTACGCCACCTCATCCAGGTCTTTGAGTTTCTCGCACACCAACTCCCCGATCCGCTTGCTGGGCACCTCGCGCTCAAACTCGCGGTACAGCGCCTCCTCCACCTCATCCACCAGCGCGATCTTCGCCTCCTCAGCGATCGGCCGCTTGCCGCACGCCGCCTGCACGCCCCGCAGCACGTTGTCTCGCCCGAAGGGCACGCGCGTGCCGTCGCGCTTCACCACCGTGAGCCGCGCCAGTTCCTCCACACGCTCGTACGTCGTGAACCGCCGGTCGCACTTGAGGCACTGCCGCCGCCGACGGATCACCTTGCCCGCCTCGCTGGCGCGGCTGTCAATCACCTTGTCGTCGTTTTTGCCGCAGAAGGGGCAGATCACGGCGTCAGCATACCAGCACGGGGCGAGCCGCGACCGGGGAGCCTGCTTGCACCCGCAGGGCATCCGGGCTAGCCTTGTTCCAGAATGGCCCCTCGCACAACCACGACTACGTCCCGCTCCACCTGAAACCCTCCCGCGGGCCTGCCGGCCTCGCACACCGAACCACCACGCCAGCCCGGCCTCTTGCGCCGGGCTGTTTCGTTTCCACCTGCCGAGCACCACCATGGCCAACAAACCCACCTGCCTCGTCTGCAAGAAGGACATGGAACTCGGCTTCCTCACCGACCGCGCCGGCGGCTTCGCCGTCCATCTCCCCCGCTGGTGCCGCGGCACGCCCGGCGAGCGGAGCCTGCTGCAAGGGGGCGACGTGAAGTTCGCCGATGCCAAGCAGGGCCTCAAGGTCGTCGCCTACCGGTGCCCGCAGTGCGAGGCCCTGCGTCTCTACGCTCCGTCGCACGAGTAAGCCGATCCTCGTTCCGTTGCCTCTTGCCGATTGTCTCCAGCCCTCTCCCCTCTGCCTCTTTCTGATGTGGCCCTGTGCCATGTGCTCTGTGGCTCTTTGCCCCGGCCCTCCCTCACGGTCGGGCTTCCGATCGAGACACCCATGCCCACGCTCACACTCCCCGACGGCAAGACCAAGTCCTTCGACAAGCCCGTTACAGGCCTCGAGGTCGCTGCGTCCATCGGCGCTGGCCTCGCCAAGGCCGCGCTGGCGGTGAAGATCAACGGCGAGACCCGCGACCTGGGCACGCTCATCGAGCGCGACTGCGCCATTGCCCTCATCACCAGCCCCAAGGCCGGCCAGGCCCCCAGCGATGAGGCTCTGCTGCTCATGCGCCACTCCGCCGCGCACGTCATGGCCGAGGCCATCCAGCGCCTCGTGCCCGAGGCGCAACTGGTGTACGGCCCGCCCCTGCCGACGGGCTTCTCCTACGACATCAAGTTCCCCGACAACCGCCCGCTGCGCGAATCCGACTTCGCCGCCATCGAGGCCGAGTGCGCCAAGATCATCGCCGAAGACCGCCGCTTCACCCGCTACGACATGAAAGTCCGCGAGGCTCGCGACAAGATGATTGCGGAGGCAAATGCCCGAGACGTAGCTGTCAACGGCTACAAGCTCGACAACGCATTCCTCGCTGCGGAGAAGTACGAGCCACGCGCAGGCGAACGGCCCAGGGTGAAGCAGGAGCTTCAAGGCGTTGCCGGAATCGCTGGCAAGTCCTACACCTACTCCGACGATGCGCCCCTCTCGTTCTACGCAACGGGGGAGCCAACAAAACACTGGGAAGACCTCTGCCGCGGCCCGCACG
>CAZNEU010000149.1:0-17353 GCA_964571915.1 uncultured Phycisphaeraceae bacterium | reverse complement strand
AGAGACATTCCTTACGTCTGGTTTCGCTTCGACGATCTGGGCGAGACCAAGCCTGAGGCGCGGATCACGCCCGAGAAGCCCAAAGCGCCCGACAAGAAGGCCAAGGAGGACGGGGCGTCCGCCGGTGCCGCCAGCGGCGTGCAGTGCTCGTACACGCCCGACACAGGTCTGTTCGAGTTCGGTCAGTCGCAGATCGGTCTCATCGAATACCTCGACGGGTCTTCGGGGATCGGTTCGGACCCCCTCACAGGTCAGTCGCTGCTCATCGGTGCGTCCACCCTTCTGGGCACGTCGCCCGACCTGGCCGGTGCCTGGCGGCTGAGCGATTCGTTCATCAGTTTCGGCAGCCTCGGCCTTCCGGCACTCTACGCCACGCTCACGGATGTGCTGCTCATCCCCGATTCCTCGGTGCCCGGTTTCGATTCGGTGATCCAGGCCTCGCTGGTGTGGGCTCAGGACCGCCCGGTCTTTGGCTCGCGCCTGCTGGATGAGTTCTACGGCCCGGACTCGCCGGTGGCCCAGCCCACACTTTTCCTGCGCACCAATCTGCTCGCGGCGACCAACGGCCTGACCGTGCGCGGGGAGTCGGACGGCCGCGCGTTGGTGAGCCTGCCCACGCCCGGCGGGGCCGTGGTTCTGGCCGTTGCGGGCTTTGCGGCCCGGGTTCGGCGGGTGCGCCCTACGCCCGCGGCCTGAGGGACGGGGCACGAAACAGGCGATACGTGCGTGTCCGTGAGCGATGATGCCCCTCCACCGCGACGTTCCGCATGGATCGAGCCGCGTTCGACGTGCGTCCATTGAGCGCGGCCGGTGATGAGGGCGCGTATTGGCGCGGCCGCTCGCCCCAAGAGCGGATGGCTGCGCTCGAGTACCTGCGAAGGAGGGCCTGTGGAGACGCGGCTGTCGCCCGACTTCAAAGAGTTTTTTGCGTTGCTCAACTCGGAGAGCGTTGACCACCTCGGCGGGGGGTAGCGGGACCAGACAGTGCGCTCCAAGCCCCGTGCCCTGCTACCTTTTCCCCGAAGTTGCCGCGCTTGGCCGATGCACGCTGCTGGGCCAGCGCGGCCGACGTGGTTCGTGTCCAGAACCAAGGAAGGCCAGAAAGCACACCGATGGCGCACGCACGCAGCATGGATGGACTCTCGCTCGCCCAACCGGGCACCAACCCTCCGGACCGCGCCCGTGGGGTCTGTGTACGAGGGCTGAGCGTGCCAGCGGTTCTCATGCACGCGGGGCGGGCGGCCGCGCTGGCCGCGAGCGGCGTGGTGCTGGGCGGGCTTCCGGGCTGCGCTGCGGATTCGTTTCTGGACCCCAGCAAGGTGGGGCGCTGGGAGCCGACGCCGACCACGGTGCCGATCCTGGAGCGGCTGGCCGCGATCGAGGGCTCGGCGGGCGCGGCGAGCATCGAGACCAGCCCCGTGCGGCCCGAAGACCTGATCCCCGAGGTCGAGGCGTATCGGGTTGGACCCGGCGACGGGATGGATGTCCGCATTCAGGACTTTTACCGCGAGGGTGTCGAGGAGAGTTTCCCGCGGATCATTGACGCGCGCGGGTTCATCGACCTGCCCCAGATCGGCAGCGTGTATGTGGACGGCCTCCCCGTCGACGATCTGCAGGCGGCCGTGGCCAGGGTTCTTGTGGCCAAGTCGATCCTGAAAGACCCCCTGGTGTCGGTGCAGGTCACGGAGCGGCGGCGCTTGACGTACAACGTGATCGGGTCCGTCAGCACCCCCGGCCTGTACGGGATCCCGCGGCCCGACTATCGGATTCTGGAGGGCCTGAACGCGGCCGGGCGTTTCTCCGAGAGTGTGCAGACCGTGTACGTGATCCGCCAGATCGCTCTGTCGGACAAGGTGACACGCGGGTCCGGCCCGCGCGCCGGTGGTGGCGCAGGTGCAAGCACCCCACCCGCACCTGCCGAGGGCATACCGACGCCCCCTGCGGCCGACCCCGCGCGGCCAAAGGAGAGCGTGATCGATCTGATCGACGAACTCACCAAGCCCAAGCCACCCGCGCCGGCCGAAGGCACCCCGCCGGCGCCCGCCCAGCCGGATGCCAAGCCTGACGGCGGCGCTCCGGGCAGCCCGGCGATGATGCGGGGAACTGGTGCCGCGCTGGTGCTGCGCCAGCCGGAGAAGAAGCCCGAACCGCCCATAGACCTGGACGACAGCAAGCGGCCCGCGCCCGCCGCGCCGGCGGTGCCCAACCCCAACGCGGGGTCGCGTGCTCCCGCCCCCACCCCGCCTCCGGCGGCCCCGCCGGCCGCCGCGCCCGGTGCGCCCGCGCCGGCGGTGCCCATGCCCACCAGCACCGATGCGCCGGTGGAGCCGCTGTCGATGGGCGATGGTGCCACGGGTTTGCCGGACGACTACTGGGTGTTCCGCGACGGGCGCTGGATGAAGGTGTCGGAGGCGAGGCTGCTTCCGCCGCAGCCGCGGCGGCCGGTTACACCCCCGCCTGGCGCAGTGGTGGAGCCGGTGGGCGTGCCCGAGGGCGAGGGTGGCCCGGTGCCGGTGCCGCTGCCGCCGGAGGGGTCGCCGTCGCCCGTGCCGAGTGTTCCGGGGGCGGAGAACCTGGTAACGCAGCGCGTGATCGAGGTGCCGGTGGGTCCGCTTTTGGCGGGCTCGGCTCAGTTCAACATCATCGTCCGCCCGGGCGACGTGATCCGGGTGCCGTCGCCCGCGGAGGGCATCGTGTACATCACGGGCGAGGTGCAGCGGCCCGGCACGTTCAACCTGCCCAGCGCCGGGCGCTACACCATCAAGCGTGCCATCGCCTCGGCGGGGGGGCTGTCGAACACGGCCATTCCCGAGAAACTCGACCTCACGCGCATGGTCGGGCCGGACCGGCAGGCGACCATCCGGCTCAACCTGCGGGCCATTGAAGAGGGCACGCAGCCCGACGTGTTTCTCAAGCCCGACGACATCATCAACGTGGGCACCAACTTCTGGGCTTTGCCGCTGGCGGTGGCCCGCAACGGCTTCCGGGCCAGTTACGGCTTTGGCTTCGTGCTCGATCGCAACTTCCAGGGCGACGTGTTCGGTCTTGACCGGGCGACCCGCCCGCAGTAACACGCCGGGGCCTTCTGCGGACCCGGGCCGTCGAACCGCGTGCCTGGCCGCGGCGTAAGACCGGGGGGTTCGTGCTCGCCGGCCCACCCGAGGTCGGTTGGTCCGCGAGCCGAGGAGGGCGGGTTGGCAGTCTCAGGACCGGATAACCCGCTGACGGACGCGCCCCGACGGGTCGATGCACCAGCACCCGCACGGCCGGCACCCGCCGGGATGGGCGGGGCCATGCTGCGCCTGACGCCCACCCATCTTGTCGCGACGGTGCTGCTGGCGGCGGCCTTCGGCGGCCTCTTCCACTACTGGTTCTATGTGCAGAACTTCCAGTCGTGGAACCAGAGCGAAGACTGGGGGCACGCGTACTTTGTGCCGGTGGTGAGCCTCTACCTGCTGTGGCTGAAGCGGGCCGAGGTGGCGGCGCTGGCGCCGCGGGTGTTCTGGCCGGGCCTGTCGGTGGTGCTGCTGGGTGTCGTAACGTACACGCTGTTCCTGGTCGGCTCGCTCAACAACCACATGGTGCGCGGGCTGGCGCTCATCATGACGCTGTGGGGTCTGGTGCTGACTATGGGCGGCCCCGCCGCGGCCCGCGTCTGCTTCTGGCCCGTGGCGTACCTGGTGTTCGCGGTCACCATCTCCGAGAAGATCATGCGCGACGTGACGTTCGCGCTGCAGTTGGCCGCGTCGCAGGGGGCGTGGTTGCTCCTGAACACCGTGGGCGTGTCCACCGACCTGCGCGGCAACGTGCTGGAGGTCACGACGACCAAGGGTGAGGTTTTCCCGCTGAACGTGGCCGAGGCGTGCGCGGGCATGCGCATGGTGATCGGGTTTGTGGCCCTGGGCGCGGCGGTGGCCCTGGTGGCCGCCAGGCACTGGTGGCAGCGTGTCGCCCTGCTGCTGCTGGCCGTGCCGGTGGCGCTGCTGATGAACGTGGGGCGTGTGGCGGTGCTGGGTCTGCTGACGCTGAAAGACCCCGCGCTGGCGCAGGGGCAGGCCCACATGCTGGTGGGCACGATCCTGCTCATCCCCGCGTTCCTGCTCTACATGGGCATTGTGTGGGCGCTCAACCGCACGGTGCGCGATGCCGAAGAGGCCCGGCCCGGCCCGCCCCCGCCCACGCTGCGCGAACTCTGGCAGGGCGGCGGCGTGCGCTGGTCGGCTCTGGCCCGCGTGGGGTTCGTTGTGCCGCTCGTGCTGCTGACCTCCGCGGCGGTGGCCGTGCCCACGGCCGTGTACTACATGGGCATCCACCTGCGCAAGCAGCCGATCAAGGCCGCCGGCGATCGGGCCGTGCAGGCGGTGCCGATCGAGACCGACACATGGGTGCGGATCGGCAAAGACACCATCGAGTCGGCCGAGATGGTGGCCGAACTGGGCACGGAGAACTACCTCACACGCACCTATGTGGAGCGGCTCGCCCGCGAGGGCCAGCCCGCCCGCGTGCTGGGCCTGCACCTGGCGTATTACACCGGCATGATCGACACCATCCCGCACGTGCCCGAACGCTGCATGGTTGGCGGCGGCCTGGTGATGACGGGTCAGGCCAGCGTCATTCCGCTCAACCTTGACCGCAGCGCATGGGCGATCGACCGCTCCGTGCAGGGTGAACTGGCGGGCAGGATTTTCACCGCCCCCACGCTGCGTGGCGTGAGCACCAACGAGGGCGGCACCGTGCGCATGTGGTCGGACAACCCCGGGGCCCGCTTCCGCCTGCCGCGCAACATCGACGAGTTGGCCCTGCGCACCACCGAGTACACCGATCCGAAGAACGGTCGCACGATGTACGCCGGATACTTCTTCATCGCCAACGGTGCCGTCACGGCCAGCGCCGAGAGCGTGCGCCTGCTGGCCTTCGACTACCGCGACTACTACGCCTACTACCTGAAGGTGCAGGTGTCGGGCCAGGGGTACGCCGGCGCGGAGGACGTGGCGTCGGCGGCGGCGAGCCTGATCGGTGAACTGCTCCCGGAGATCATGCGGACGGTGCCTGATTGGGTGGAGGTGCAGGCGGGGCGGTACCCGGAGGGGAACCCTCGCGCAAAGGCTGCGCTCCAGGCCGCCGGACGTGCGGATATCCCGGCTGGCAAAGGTGCCTCGGGGTCGGGGGCGGCGAAAGATCGATAGACAAGCGTGGCGGGCCGTTCGGGGCCGGGCGGTGTTGGTTCGGGCGATGGTGTGCAAAGGACAGATCGATCATGGCAACGAAAGTGAACGTCAAGTTCGTGGTGGGCCTGAGCATTGTGCTGCTGGGCGTGTTCGGGGCCGCGGCGTACGTGGGCAGCCGGACCATGCGCAAGTCGGCGGTGGACCACGCCAAGATCGCCGAGCAGGCGGAGGCCGAGGGCCAGTGGGAACGGGCCGCGGGCAACTGGTCGCGCGCGGTGAACAAGGCCACGGGCAACACGGAATACATCCGGCGGTGGGTGAACGCGCTCTCCAAGACCACGCCGCGCCCCAGCGAGGAGTACCGCGAGCGCTATCGCAAGGATTATCTGCTGGCGATCCAGGCGCTGGGAGACGCGAACCCGACGGACGCGGCCGGCCACCGCGTGTTTCTGGACCTGATCCTGAACGAGGCGAAACTGCTGGGGGGCCAGCAGGGCGTGTGGGAGAGCATCGTGCAGCGCACGGACACGGTGCTGCGGAACTTCCCTGAGGCGGACAAGAGCACGGCGGGCATCCGCCGCTACCGCGGGATCGCGCGCACCGCGCTCATGGGCCTGACCGGCGAGCAGACCGACGTGCTGGTGGCCCAGGCCAAGGACGATCTGACCGCCGCGATCGAGGGCGACGGGCAGGACTTTGAGGCCGCGGCCTCGCTGGTGGATTGGCACAGGTTCGAGGCCGTGCGGGCCCGGAACAAGGCCACGGTGGAGGCGGGCGATGTGCTGACCAAGCAGGGGCTGGCCTTCGCGGCCGACTTTCTGAAGAAGCACCCGACGGCGTCGGCGGTGCTGGTGGCGGAGATTCAGATCGCCCTGGGCGAGTCGGTGCGGTTCGCTCAGGCGGGCGCCACCATGGGCGACGTGTTCAAGACCGTGCACGGGCGCATCGGGCAGTTGCTCGACAGCGTGTTGGCGACGCCCAGGGAGAAGGTGGACCGCAACGTGGCGTGGCAGGCGGCGCAACTGGCGCTGGCTTCGGGCCTTGAGGGCGGCGGCGCCAAGGGCATGGCCGCGCTGGAGCACGTGGCCGCGGCCGACGAGAAGGACGTGCTGACGCTCTTCCGCACGGCCGAGTTGGAGATGGCGACGAAGAACTACACGGGGGCGGTGGAGCGCCTGGGGAAACTGGTGGAGATGCCCGACATCCCGCTCTCGCCCAACGGCATCCTGCTGTTCGGCCTGCGCGAGGAGTCGCTGGCCCGCCAGGCCGAGTGCTCGCTGGCGTTGTGGCAGTCCAGCAAGGACGAGAAGGAGCGTGGCGAACTGCTGGCCCAGACGAAGGCGTACCGCGAGAAGTACGCGGCCCTGGCGGGTCCGTCGACCCCGCGCGGGCGGCTGCTGGACGGGAAGATCAAGTACGCCGAGCGCGACTTCATCGAGGCGCGGCGCCTGCTGGCGCAGTACCTGGACGAGATGATTCCTGCGCGCAGCGACCTGAGCGCGCTGCGGCTGCTGGGGGACATTCTGCGTGCCGAGCAGAACGTGGGCGGGGCCAAGCAGCAGTACCAGCGGATCGTGGAGCTCAACCCGCGCGACACCGAGGCGATGATGAAACTCGCCGAGATCGAGGTGGGGCTCACCAACTACCTCGGGGGCGCGCAGTTGCTCGAGCAGGTCCTGCAGATCGAGCCCAAGAACGTTCAGGCCGCCACCGTGCTCGAGCAGGTGAAGGACGTGATGGCCTCGAGCAAGGCCAAGGACCCGCTGACGGCGGCGCTGGGGCTGGCGCAGGAGAAGTTGACGGTCGTCAGCCCGCCCGACATCGCGGGGGCCAAACTGGTGATCCAGAAGGCGGCCAGGGAACTCAGGCCCGAGCCGCGCACGGCCAGCGCGCTGGCCAACCGGCTGGTGGTGCTGGACGACCGCGAGGGGGCCATGGAGTTGCTGGAGCGGGCCATCGCGCTCACGCCCGGCGAGCAGGGCCTTCAGCGCATGCTGGCGCAGGTGAAGGAGAACGACCCGATCAAGGCCCGTCTCGGCGCCATCGAGAGTTCAACGTACCCGGACTCGGCCAAGGCGGTGCTGCGTTACCAGGTTCATGCCGCCACGGGCAACAAGGAGGAGGCGAAGAAGGCCCTCGCGCAGGCCCAGGAACTCGAGCCCGAGGGCGCGCTGGTGATCAGCGCCCTCTTCGAGCAGGCCGTCAACGACGGCGACAAGGTCGAGGCCAGGCGGCTGGCCGACATCGCCGTGAAGAAGAACATCGACCGGGTGAACGGCCTGATCTTCCGCGTGCGGCTGGAGTTGATGGAGGGCCGCCTCCGCGAGGCCGTGGCCCTCGCCCAGCAGGCCGTGCAGACCGACGGCATGAGCCCCACGCACTGGCGGCTGCTGGGCACGGTGCGCCTGGCCCAGGGCCCCGACCATTACACCGAGGCTCTGGCCGCGTTCGAGAAGGGTCAGCAGATCAAGCCCGATGATGTGGAGTGCATCAAGGGTGTGCTGCGGGCACGCATCGGCCTGACGCAATACATGGAGGCCCTGGGCATCGCCCGCCACAACCTGGCGCTGGCCTCGGGCGACTCGGAGTTCGGCGACATCTGGCTGGCGCTCGAGGGGCAGTTCGGCGATGTGGAGAAGGCGGTCGCGTTCCGCCAGAAGCAGTTTGATCGCAACCCCGCCGACCGGACCAACACGCTGGAACTGGCCGCGCTGCTCGTGCGCACCGAGAAGTGGGCCGACGCCCGCAAGCCGCTGGACGCGGCCAAGGCCGTGCGCAACGAGGTGAACGTCGTGAACTTTGAGGCGGCGTGGTTCGCCGGCCAGGGCAAGATGCCCGAGGCCCGCAAGGTGTGGGAGGACTACATCGCTTCGCTCCCCGAGACGGACCGCACCTTGCCGCTGTACGTCACCTACGCGAACTTCCTGCGCGAGACGGGGCAGGCGATGGGGGCGCTGGAGGTGCTGCGCGGCGTGCGCGGCCAGCAGAGCCCCGAGCGCATGGAGATCGACCGCGAACTGGGCGACCTGGCCTTTGGCGCGGGCGACTGGGAGATGGCCGTGGGCTACTACCGCTCGGCCCTCAAGAGCGTCAAGGAGGACCCGGAGAGCAAACTGCTGCTGCGGCTCATCGAGTCGCTGGTCAAGAACGCGGCCATCCTGGCCCGCACGGGCAAGCCCGACGACGCGGCTTCGAGCGTGGAGCACTACAAGGAGGCCGACGCGCTCTGCGAGAAGGCGGAGAAGGACGGCAAGCCCGACACCAGCCTGCTGCTGCTGCGGGCCGACGTGGCCACGGGGATGAAGGACACGGACCGGGCCCGCGCGCTTCTGAACAAGGCCGTGGAGGCCAGCCCGACCAACAAGATCGCCTATCTCAAGCGCGCCCAGATGCTCGTGGAGCAGAACAACCCCGAACTGCTCCAGGACGTGAAGGCGGACCTGAATCAGTCGCTGCGGCTCGACCCCAAGTTCGCTCCGGCGCGCCAGATGCTCGCCAAGATTCTGTTCGCCACGCAGCAGGCCGACCAGGCGCTGGCGCTCCTGCGCGAAGGGGTGGCGCTGGACCCGACGGCCTCGGGCGTGCGCGTGGACATGATCGGCCTGATGATGGGCATGGGCCGGACGGACGAGGCCAAGATCGCGCTCGACGAGGCCATGAAGCGGGACACCAGCCCGGACTGGCGCGTGATGGCCGGACAGTTGGCCGAGCAGGTGAACGAGCCGGTCATGGCCCTTGCACACTACAAGGAGGCGTGGGGCAAGAGGCGTTCGCCGGGGCTGGCGCAGGCTCTGGCCAACGTGATGCTCCGCCTGCCCAAGCCCGACCTGGCCGGGGTGAAGGCCGTGCTGGCCGAGCCCGCGGCACAGGCTGAGGCCAGCCCGGACATGCTCCTCATCCGGGCGTCGGTGGCGCACATCGAGAAGCGCATCGATGAGCGCAACAAGGACATCGTGGCCGCGTACGCGCTGCTGGACCCCGCCAACGCGGACCTGATGTTGGCGCTCACGCAGAAGTTGCGGATCATGGTGAACGGCAGCGCCCCCGAGACGGTGGCCCTGTTCGAGTTGTTCAAGCCGGCGGCGGGCTTTGCCGAGGCGACGGCGCTGCAGGTGGCCCGCACCAAACTCACCGACCCGCAGTTGAAGGAGGCGGGCCTGGCGGACCTGGACGCGCTTATCACCGCGTCGACAGACAGAGCTGCCACCGGCCGGGCGGTGGTGTCAGGTGCCGACCTGCTGTATCGGGAAACCCACTACGCCGCCGCGGGGGAGTTGTACCGGCGGGCGATCCCGCTGCTGCCCGACGACGCGAGCGTGAAGAACAACCTTGCGTACACGCTCAGCAAGCACCTCAACAAGCATGAGGAAGCCCTGCCGCTGATCGAAGCGGCCGCCGCGGCGGAGCCCAGGAACCCGAACTTCCTGGACACCTTGGGCACCGTGCTGCTCGCCCTGGGCAACCTGCCTCGGGCGGAGGAGGCCCTTCTGAAGGCGCGCGACGTGGCCACCACGCCACGCACCCAACTGCCGGTCTTCCTGCACCTCGTGGAGGTGTACCTGGGCAAGGGAGACCGGACCAGGGCCGACGAGTTTTCCGGGCAGGCCCAGAGGGCTCTCGGACGCGATGCGCGTCTGAAGTCAGAGTTTGAAGAGGAACTGGCGCGGGTTGACAAGAAGATGAAGGGCGGGCGTTGATCCGCCCCCCGGGATAGACCGAAAACCCTTCGACCGAAAACCCTTCCGTGTGCCGACGATCGCCCCCCGAGTACCGAGCATGAGCATCGCGACCCCATCCAGACCGACCTCCGCACCCGTAGGCAGACCCGGCCTGCCGCCCGTCTCCGGCGGTGGTGGCGGTGGCGGCGCGGGCGGCCCCGGCGCGGGAGCCACGATCGACCCCGTGCGCTTGATCCGCCAGCACAAGTTCACGCTGCTGGTGGCCTCGGCCGTGGGCGTGGGCCTGGGCATCGGCGCGTACTGGCTGCTGGCCCAGTTCGCGCCGCAGTACCGCTCCACCGTCACGTACCAGGGCCTGCAGCCCGAGGGCGACCTGACCCAGGCGAACCCGGACCAGGCCTCCGGCCTTCAGGAGTTGGACCGGTTCACGCAGACGCAGGTGCGCATCATGACCAACGAGCGCCTGCTGCGCGACGCGGTGCAGAACCCCAAGATCCGCCAGGAGACGCGCTGGGCGAAGGACTATCTCACGGAGAGCGGCCAGTTGGACTCGGTCTCCGCCGTGCGCGATCTCAAGGAGATGGTCTCGGCGCGGGTCATCACCGGCACCAGCCTGGTGGAGATGACCATCGCGGCCAGGACCCCGACGGACGCGGCGACCATCGCCAGCGCGATGCACGATTCCTACTGGCGCGACTTCGCCAACCAGACCAACAACCTCACCCGCGAGCGGCGCGAGGCGCTGGGCAAGCAGTCCGGCGACCTGCAGCAGGAGATCTCGCGCATCGGCACGCAGCAGACGGGCATCATGGCGAACACGGCTCTCACATCCACCGATGCCCAGGGCACGGCCGAGCGCAACAAGATCAACGTGCTTCAGCCGCGCCTCGCCGAGTCGAAGGAACTTCTGAGCCGGCTGGAGTCGGACCTGGCCGCGCAGGAGTCGCGCCTCAAGAGCGAGTCGGGCATTCAGTTCGGCAACGACCTGAAGGAGGAGGTGGAGCGCGAGAGCACGATCACGAACATCAAGGCCGAGATCGGCTCGCTCCGCTCCGCCCGCGACGCGAAGCGTGAGCGGCTGGGGGAAGGCCACCGCGAGATCACCCAACTGCAGGACCTGATCAACGCCAAGGAGGCCGAACTGAACACCACGCGCGAGGCCGCGCTGCGCAAGGCCTTCGACGGTCGGCTCGAGCGCACACGCCAGGCCGTGGAATCGCAGAAGGTGCAGATCAACGAGATGCAGGCGGAGATGGACAAGACGGTCGTGCGCATGGAGGACATCGTCCAGAAGGTCGTGCAGTACCGCGTGCTCGAAGACAAGCGTGCCACCAAGGAGGCCCAACTCCGCGACGTGCAGCAGGCCCTCGACAACATCAAGTCGCTCGAGAGCATGGCCGGCCAGGACCGCATCGGGCGCATGCGGCTGCTGGAGCGCGGCCGCCCGCCCGACACGATGGCCTTCCCCCGCCTGCCCACCATGCTCGCGCTGGGCCTCATGCTCTCGGTGGGCCTCACGGGCGCGGTGGTCGTGCTCCGCGAAGTGCTGGACCAGCGGATCAAGGGCCCCTCCGACATCAGCATCATGCCGCGCACGCGGTTGCTCGGCCTGGTGCCCCTCGCGGCAGACGACCCGGGCAAGCCCGTGGCGGCGGAGACGGCCTTCCGCGAGTGCCCCGCGGGGGCCGTGGCCGAGAGTTTCCGTCAGTTGCGCCCCTCGGTCGTGAAGCGCATGGCTCAGGCCGGCCACAAGTCGCTCCTGTTCATCGGGGCCATGCCCGGCTCGGGCACCACCACCGTGGCCGCGAACTTCGCCATGGCCTGTGCCGCGGCCGACATGCGCGTGCTCCTCATCGATGCCAACTTCCGCCGCCCGGCCCTGCACAAGGTGCTCAAACTCGGCGAGGGACCGGGCCTGGGCGACGTGCTCGCACGCTCCGGCACGCTCGACGCGGTGGTGCAGCAGACCACTCTGCCCAACCTCTGGTTGCTCTCGGCCGGCACGGCCCAGGTGCGTTCCACGCCCGAGCGCCTGGCCACCGAGGCCATGACCGAGGTGGTGCGCGAGGCGGGCGAGAAGTTCGACCTGGTCATTCTCGACACCGCGCCCGCCGTGGTCGCCGGCGACGGCCTCGCCCTGGCCAACCGCTGCGATGCCACCGTGCTCGTCGTGCGGGCCATGGCGGAACGGCGCGGCCTCGTCGCCCGAATCCGCGACACCCTCTCCGACACCCGGGCCGAGTTTTTGGGCGTGATCGTCAACGCCGTTCGGGCCTCCGCCGGCGGCTACCTGCGCGGCAACATCCGCACCCAGTTCGAGTATCAGAACAGCGGCGCGGCATGAACACGCCCGGCACCCCGGCAACCTCCGCCAAACGCACGCTCGTTACCGGCGGCGCGGGCTTCATCGGTTCGCACCTGGTCGACCTGCTGCTGGCACGCGGCGACGAGGTCGTGGTCGTTGACAACCTCAGCACCGGCCGGCTTGCCAACCTGCCCGCTTCCCACCCGCGCTTGTGGTTCGTGCGGGCCGACCTGGCGGCGTTCCTCACCGCTGAGGGCGCGGCCCTGCGGTTTGATCGCACCTTCCATCTCGCCGCCGCGGTTGGCGTGAAACTCGTGATGGACGAGCCTGTGCGGTCCATCGAAACCAATGTGGGTCAGACCGCCGCGCTGCTCGAGTACGCGCTCACGCATGGGCCGGCCGGGGGCCCCCTGCCCGTGCTCATCGCCTCCAGTTCCGAGGTGTACGGCAAGTCCGAGAAGTGCCCGTTTGCCGAGGATGATGACGTGGTCTACGGCCCGACCAGCAAGGGCCGGTGGTCCTACGCCGCGAGCAAGGCGATCGATGAGTACCTTGCTCTGGCCCACCACGCCAAGCATGGTCTGCCGGTGGTGATCGCACGCTTCTTCAACACCGTCGGGCCGCGCCAGGTGGGCGAGTACGGCATGGTTCTGCCGCGGTTTGTGAGCGCGGCAGGGGCGGGGGAAGACCTTGTGGTTCACGGCGACGGGGGGCAATCCCGGTGCCTGTGCGACGTTCGAGACGTGGTGCCCGCGGTGCTGGCGTTGCTGGAATCGCCGGACTGCCGCGGGCGTGTCTTCAACGTGGGCTCGGATCGACCGATATCCATGCTGGACCTTGCCCGGCGCGTGGTGGGCGTGCTCGCCTCGCGCAGCCGCGTGCGCTGTGTTCCCTATGATGCGGTCTACTCGAAGGGGTTCGAGGATTTGAGGCGGAGGCAGCCGGACCTGCGTCGGGTTCGGGCGGCGATCGGGTTTGAGCCGCGGATCGGGCTGGACCAGACCATCCTCGACCTGGCCGCGTCGATGCGTTCGTGATGTGGAGTTGTGCGAAAGACGAGCCGTGCTGCCAACGAACCTTCCCAACCTGAGCACCGCCGCGCCGCTCGCCCACGACGGATCGACGGCGGAGCGGTTGCGGCAGTTGATCGACGACAACAAGGTTCAGGCCGCGCAACTGGAAGACCTGGCCCGGAGCCTGGGCGTGGTCAAGTCGGTGGTGCCGGCGCGCCTGGACATTTTCCATCAGTACATCGGCGTGTTCCTGGCCGCGTTCCTGGTTGCGATCGTGGCCACGCCCATCATGCGGCGGCTGGCGATCGCCAACGGCATTGTGGACAAGCCCGACGATCCGCGCAAACTGCACAAGTTCCCGATCGCCTACATGGGCGGCGTGGGCGTGTATCTGGGCATCGTGGCGGGCATCATGTTCAGTTACCTCGCCCCGCTGCACGGTCTGCTCACGTTCCACCCCACCACCCACGTCGATGCCGACGGCGGCGTGATCCGCGTGCCCTTGTCCATTCTCGGCGGCCTCACCATCATCATGCTGGTGGGGCTGCTGGATGACGTGCTCAACATCAGCCCGTGGCAGAAGATCGGCGGTCAGTTGCTGGCCGCGGCGTTCCTGGCGATGGAGGACGTGGGCACCAAGGTGGCCCTGCAGGTGCTCGCCCCCATCGGCAACCTGCTGCACAACCCCACGCTGCGGTGGGACGTGCCCCTGGGCTTCGAGGTCCCCCTCTTCGGGTCCCACATTCCCATCGACGTGGTGTACTGGACGGGCACGGCGATCATCGCGGTGTTCGTGCTGGGGGCGTGCAACGCCACCAACCTGATCGACGGGCTGGACGGCCTGGCCAGCGGTGCCACGGCGATCGCATCGGGCGGGCTGCTCATGGTGAGCCTGTGGCTGGCCGCGCTGGATGCGGGTCCGCTGGATTCGGCCCGCGTGGTGCTCTGCCTGGCCCTTCTGGGGGCGTGCCTGGGCTTCTTACCGCACAACTTCAACCCCGCCGTCATCTTCCTGGGCGACTGCGGCAGTTTGCTCCTGGGCTTCGCCACGATTGTCATCGTCATCACCCTGGGCGACCAGGGGCGGACGGACCTGGTGCTGGCGGGCCTGATCATCTACGCGATCCCGATCATCGACACCGTGCTGGCCATCGTGCGCCGCAAACTCTCGCGCAAGCGCATCGCCGATGCCGACGACCAGCACCTGCACCACATGTTCAAGCGCACGCTGGGCGTGAAGGGCGCGGTCTTCTCGCTCTACGGCCTGGGCATCGGCTTCGCCCTGCTGGGCGTGTGGCTGGCCATGAGCAAGGCCCGGGTGACATACGCCCTGGCGATGGTCTTCGCGCTGTTCATCTGCGTGATCGCCATCAAGGTGGCACGCCGCAAGGCCTTCGAGGAGCAGGTCGCGGCGAAGTATGGCATGAACCAAGCCGAAACGGCGGGCGGGTCCGCGCACAGCCCCAACGGCGCGCCGGCGGCCCCCGCTGCGGCTCCGTAATCGGCTTCTGCGCCGGATGCTTCACGGCCCCAGGAGCCGCCGCGTCGATCGTTCAACGCAACCGGCGATGAACTCGGCGAAAGGCTCACATCGTCCGTCGTTGGCGTGCTCCAGCGCGGCGAGATATTCGCCCCGCCGCTCCACCTCGATGATCGTGAGCGGATAGCCGCGCCGCAGAAGGAAAAGGTTCATCATCAGCCGCGTCGTCCGGCCGTTGCCGTCGGCGAAGGGATGAACGGCAACGAGGTTGTAGTGCAGTTCCGCCGCGTCAATCGCGGCGTGGTGTGCGCCGCTGTTGGCCCGCCCGAGCACGAGCGGGACCAGTTCGGCGAAACGATGGGCACCCGGCGGGATGAAACGCGAACCCTTGATGAGCACACGCTCGGTGCGGAAGCGGCCCGTGCCACGGGGGTCGACGTCGGCAAGCACCTGGGCGTGCAGATCGAGCAGGTCCCGCTCCGTCAAGGGCGTGGCCGCGGCACGCTCGCTCGCCCACGCCTCCACCGTGCGCAGGGCGCGGTCGTGGTTGCGGGCTTCGTAGATCTCTCGCAGCGGCTTGCCGCCGGGCGGTGTGTGGCCCTCGATCACCAGTTGCGTCTCGCGCAGGGTGAGCGTGCAACCCTCGATGGCGTTGGAGTGATACGTGAGTTCAACCCGCAGGGCTTCGAGCGAGTTGGGCAGAACCCTTCCCGCGGCATGGCGGGCCTGATATTCAGCCCGCAGCAGGTCGAGCCGCCCAAGCCCGGCGGTGAGCCCACCGGCTGCGTGCTCAAAGGATTGCAAGGGCTCGGGCAGGGGTGTGGCCACGCGGCATTGTTGGATCGCGCAAGGGGCAAGTCCGCGGGAGTTGTGCGTGGCGCAAGTTCCGCGCTTGGGCCGATATACTCGCACAGCATGACCCCTCCCGGTTCCCAACCCCACCCCTCCGAGCGACCGGCCACCTTCACGCGCTCCGTGGCGTTGATGAACCAGAAGGGCGGCGTCGGAAAAACCACCAGCGCCGTCAACCTCGCCGCGGGCGTGGCCCTGGCCGGTCGGCGCGTGCTGCTGATAGACCTGGACCCGCAGGCGCACGCCAGTCTGCACATGGGCGTGAGCACCGAGGGCAGGCAGACCGTGTACGACCTGCTGCTGGACCCATCCATCGGCTTGGAAGCGACGGCGGTGGAGGCACGCACCAACCTGTGGCTCTTACCCGCCGAGACCGCCCTCGCGGCGGTGGAGACCGAACTGGCCACGGCACCGGACAAGTTGACGCGATTGCGCACCGCCCTTGACGCGGCCGCCGACGGCATCGCCGGCGGCCCCCCCTTCGAGTTCATCTTCATCGACTGCCCGCCCTCGCTCGGCCTTCTCACGCTCAACGGCCTTGCCGCGGTCCGCGAGGTCTTCATCCCCATGCAGGCGCACTTCCTGGCACTCCAGGGCGTGGGGAAACTGATGGAGACGGTGTCGCTGGTGGGCCGCGGCGTGAACCCCCGCCTCTTCGTCACCGGCGTGGTCCTCTGCCAGCACGACAACACGACCACGCACGCCAAGGAAGTGGTCGCGGACCTGGAGGGTTTCTTCGAGCAGGCCCGCGGCACCGACACGCCCTGGCGCAACGCCCGCGTCTACAAGCCCGCCATCCGCCGCAACATCAAAATGGCCGAGTGCCCCAGTTACGGCAAAACCATCTTCGAGTACGCCCCGTGGTGCCCGGGGGCGATCGACTACCGGGCCTTGGCCGAGCAGATCGTCTCCGAGTGGGACAGTGTCAAGGCGCGGCAGGCAGTGGGGGGGGCTTCGAGTGGAGCCGCGGGTGCAGCCGCGCCGGTGCCGAGCGTGGTCGTTACGGGTGCCGCATCAGCGACAAGCCCGACGCACGCGGCATAACCAACCGTTGTCGCGCACGGCCCATGCCACTACGCCGCGCGGCGGCGCGAACGGTTGTTCATCGGCTTGATCGACACAACCAGCAGGAGGTCAATCGTCTCGATGACCCCGTGGTTGTCGGCCACGGCGAACGTCCGCTCCGCACGCGGCGGAACCAGCATGAAGTCGCGGTGCGGAACCGGGATCACCCGCCCGTCCGCGAGGTACAACTCGATGGGCTCGAAGGGCTGCTTTTCGTAGGCCTTACGGAGTTGTTCGACGGTCATGGGTGAACCCTTGTTTGGCTGGTGCTGCGCTTCCGGCGACCAAATGATAGTGCGGAGTCCACCGTCGTTGAGCAGCAGTTCGGCCAGTGCCGAGTGCCACGCGGACCCTCACGCACCGCGCACGCGCGCCGTCATCGCAAGCCCCGCCAGCGTCAGCCCGATGCCGCCGATGTTGCTCGCCAGCACATACGCCGCGGCACCCCTCACCACCCCAACCCCTTCCAGTCCACATTCCTGAAGTCCACGCGCGGCAGGGGACGCTGGATGAACTCCACATACTTCTGGGCCGCGCCGGTGTTGTAGATCACCACCGTCTCGCTCCGCTTCACCGTCCTCGCCGCGAGCGCGTTCTCCAGCGCCCCCACGCACGCCGCGGCTTCCGGGCAGAGCGAAATACCCTCGGCTTCGGTTGCCATCCTCATCCAGCCGTCGAGGCGGCTTTCGGCCACGGCCACCGCCGCGCCGTGTGATTCGCGCACCGCGTCCAGAATCATGAAATCGCCCAGCGGCTTGGGCACGCGCAGGCCGCTCGCGTTCGTGCGCGGC